>DAIRET010000059.1:0-11946 GCA_036795455.1 Ignavibacteriaceae bacterium | reverse complement strand
GAAATTCTATCGGCATGGAATTCAGGTGCAGATATTGTAAAAGTATTTCCAGCGACAACACTTGGTACAAGATACTTTAAGGACATTTTATCGGTTATGCCGTTCTTAAAAATAATGCCGACCGGAGGCGTTACAATCGATAACGTCGGTGAATGGATCTCTGCGGGTGCTTGTGCAGTGGGCATAGGTAGTGATTTGATCTCAAAAGAACTTGTTGCTAATGAGCAGTACGATGTTCTTACGGAAAGAGCAAAAAAACTGGTTAATAATTTTTCAGAAGCAAAACTAAAGTTATAAGGTGTGGAAATGAAAGTTGTTACTATCGGCGAAATAATGTTGAGGTTATCAACTCCCGGGTTTAACCGGTTTGTCCAATCAACAATGTTCGACGTAAATTACGGCGGCGGAGAAGCTAATGTTGCGATTTCACTTGCAAACTACGGGTTGGATGCATACTTTGTTACGAAATTACCGAAACATGAAATCGGTCAGGCAGCTGTTAATTCGTTGAAAAAATTCGGTGTGAAGGATGACTATATTGTTAGAGGCGGAGATAGAATCGGTATATATTTCCTTGAAACAGGAGCAAGTCAAAGAGCATCAAAAGTAATTTACGATAGAGCAAACGCATCTATTAATACATTAACAAAAGATGAGATTGACTGGGATAAAGTATTCAACAATGCGAAATGGTTTCATTGGACAGGAATAACTCCCGCATTAGGTGAAAAAGCTCGGGATGTAATCAAAACCGCATGTATTAAAGCCAAAGAGCACAGAGTAATAATTAGTGCGGATTTAAACTACCGGGCAAAACTTTGGACAACAAACGAAGCGCAATCGGTAATGGTGCCGTTGATGGAATATGTAGATGTCTGCATAGCAAATGAAGAAGATGCAGAAAAGAGTCTCGGCTTCAATGCCGGAACTACAGATGTTCACTCTGCACAATTGGATGAAGTAGGTTATGTTAATCTTGTAAAGGAATTAAAAAAGAAATTTAGTTTCAAAGCGGTGGCGATTACACTGCGAGAGAGTTTCTCGGCTTCAAGAAACGGCTGGAGTGCAATATTGCATGACGAAAAAGATTGTATAACACCGTATCGTTCCAAAAGATATGATATTCAAATTGTTGACCGGGTCGGCGGAGGAGATGCTTTCGCGGGTGGTCTGATTTACGGATTATTAACAAAAAATAATTCACAACATGCACTTGAATATGCGGTAGCAGCTTCTTGCCTTAAACAAACCATCCCCGGCGACTTCAACTTAGTATCTGTTGATGAGGTAAATAAACTTGCTGTGGGAAGCGGCTCCGGAAGAGTAGAAAGATAAATTATTACTAAAGTGAAGGTTTATATCTGTGGGATATTGACCCGAAATTCTTTAGGTTTGTATTCATTTTTAAAATAATTATGGAATAAATGACGAAAAAATATCACCTTGTAACCCTGGAAGATATTGCAAAGAAATTAAAAGTATCTAAAGTTACCGTTTCAAAAGCGTTACGGAACCACCCCGACATTTCACCGGAAACGACAGAAAAAGTAAAATTACTTGCCGATAAACTGGGATACGTTCCAAACTTAATCGCAAGGAATCTATCTTCAAGAAGGTCAAACACAATCGGATTAGTTGTACCCAAAATAGCGCACATTTTCTTTTCAACTATCATTGAAACCGTATACGATACAGCTTTCGGTAATAACTATGAAATAGTATTAACCGTATCTCAAGAGCAGGCTGATAGAGAAATAAAACATATTCAAACGCTCCTTTCAATGAAAGTTGACGGATTGATAATCTCTGTAACCCAGGAAACAAAAGACCTCGCAATCTTCAAAAAAGTACTTCAACATGGAATCCCGATAGTATTTATTGATCGTGTACCTAAAATGTCGGGTGTCTCGTCGGTAACTGTGGATGATAAAGGAGGCGCTTACGCCGCAACCGATTATGCAATTAAAAAAGGATATACAAAAATCGCACACCTCGGCGGTTTTCAACACATCAATATAGGGAAAGCAAGATACGAAGGTTTTGCTGATGCAATGAAAGAGAATAATATTCCGGTTAATTCTCAGTGGGTTACCGAAGGCGGATTCAGCGAAGAGGATGGTTACGACGGATTTATGAAAATATATAAAAAGGGGAATATCCCGGAATATGTATTTGCGGTTACTTACCCTGTAGCACTCGGTATGTATGCTGCCGCTTCTGAACTTGGTGTGAAAATTCCCGAAGATATTGAAGTTACATGCTTCGGTAAAAACACGGTAGAAAGATTGATTCCTTCTGTTTTTAATCTTATCGATCAACCGGCTAAGGAAATCGGAACAGAAGCAATAAAATTAATGCTCGAACAAATAAACAACCCGAAAGAATTTGAGCCGAAGCAGATTCAACTTAAAACGAAATTGATAATTAATAACCCGGCAAATAAGTCAAGACTTCTTATTTAAAAACACATTTCAATTTATTGCTAATCTAATTTAGAGTTTACATTCTTTCAAATCGCCAAACATGAGTCGGTAGGTTCTCTTCCGGCAGTGTTTTGGATTTAATTAACACGGAGACAATATGGATAATAAAATTTTTGATTTAACAGGAAAGACAGCGGTTGTTACCGGTTCAAGCACGGGACTTGGTAAAGGAATGGCAATAGGATTAGCCGAAGCAGGTGCGGAATTATTATTGGTTGATTATGTTACTTCGGCAGAAACACTGAATGAAATAAAAAAAATGAATCGCAAAGCCGAAGAGCTTGTTGTTAACCTTATGGAAAAAGATTCGCCCAAAAAAGTGATCGAAAAGGCAATCTCAGTGTTCGGCAAAGTAGATATTCTTGTAAACAATGCGGGTATTATCAGAAGAACCCCGGCAGTTGAGTTTTCTGAAAAAGATTGGGACGAGGTGATGTACTTGAATTCAAAGGTCCCGTTTCTATTATCGCAGGAAGCTGCAAAAGATATGATGAAAAGAAAGCATGGCAAAATAATTAACACCGCATCACTGCTAAGTTTTCAGGGAGGTATTTTGGTGCCATCATATTCTGCAAGTAAAGGTGCGGTTGCACAATTAACGAAAGCTCTTGCAAACGAATGGGCAAAATACGGTTTGAATATAAATGCAATCGCTCCCGGTTATATGGCAACGAATAATACAAAAGCATTGCGTGAAGACCCGGTAAGGTCAAAAGCAATACTGGATAGAATTCCCGCCGAGAGGTGGGGAACCCCCGAAGACTTGAAGGGAGTAGTTGTTTTTCTTGCATCAAGCGCATCCGACTATGTGAACGGGCACGTACTTGTTGTTGACGGCGGCTGGCTTGCAAGATGATGAAAATCAAAAATCAATAACAAAATAGAAAAATGAAATTCATTAACACCTTATTACTTCTTCTCGTTTTATTCTGGATACAAATTTATTCCCAACCGGGTGATAGTTTGATTACTATTTTTATGATTGGCAACTCAACTATGGCTGATAAACCGTACGGAAAAGGGAATCCCGAAAAAGGATGGGGACAGGTTCTCCCGCTTTATTTTAAAGAGGGAGTTAAAATTAGTAACTATGCAATCAACGGTAGAAGTACAAAAAGCTATATAGATGAAGGAAGCTGGAAGAAAGTATTGGATATGCTTCAGCCCGGGAATTATTTAATAATCGAGTTCGGACATAATGACGCAAAGGAAGATGATCCGAAACGTTTTTGTCCGCCTGAAGATTACAAAACAAACCTTGAGAGATTCATCTCCGGGGCAAGAGAAAAAGGAGCGATTCCTATTCTTGCTACACCGATTTGCAGAAGAAGATTTGATAAAAGTGGAAAGTTCTACGATGTACACGGGTTGTACCCGGATATGTGCCGTGCGGCGGCAATGGAAATGAGAGCGCCGTTACTTGACTTACACAAACGGAGCGAAGAACTTTTTATTCGGTACGGAGAAGAGGATTCAAAAAAACTTTTTTTATGGATAAATCCGAATGAATACGAAACATTACCGGATGGAAAAACAGACAACACACATTTTTCGGCGTATGGCGCATTTCGTATATGCGACCTTGCAGTTGACGAAATAAGGAATTTAATTCCGGAATTAGCAAGCCGGCTGAAAGATTGATTTCACTCAAACAACAATAGGGAGATTGCGTTAAATATAAAACTTCATTACTGACACTAAAACAATAAAGAAGTTTCAAAGAGTATTAACGCCAATCCATTTCATTTCAAAATACTAAATAAGACAAAAAGCATACATCTTATCTCTTGAACGGGGAGAATTAGCACACGAAAATCCGTTTAGAAAAGGAAAATAATATGTATTTAGAAAAATATTCAATTGGTATCGGCGACAGGTTCGGTCGCCAGGGTAACGCTCAACTAAGCGCAATTATCAAAGCGAAGGAACTTGGAATTACCGTGATCCCGGTTTGGAATAAATCGAAACGGGAACACAACTTAATCCACTCTGCACCCGCAGACGTAAGAATTGAAGCCGATAATGCAGTAGCTTCTTTAGGTTGGAAAGATAGTTATTTTGTTGATGCCGATCATATAGGATTAAAAACAGTAAATGATTTTTTAACTCCTTGCAACTTCTTTACACTTGATGTCTCCGATTATATAGGCATTAAACCGGATGAATCGGACTTGAAGGAGTTTATGAAGAAAGCCTCCGACTTTGTAGGTGAATTGAAAATACCGGGAGTTCCATCTTCAATAACTGTTACCGAAAAAATGTTGTTAAACATAGCAGAGCGATTTCTAACTGCAATTAAAGAAGCAGGAAAAATTTATCGCTACATAAATGAAAACAAAATCAACGGTAAGTTTATTACGGAGGTTTCGCTGGACGAAAATCACCAGGCACAAACACCGGTTGAAATGTTCTTCATCATGCTCGGTTTGGCAAGTGAGAAAGTTCCTTTGCAAACAATCGCTCCGAAGTTTACGGGTAGATTTAATAAAGGGGTTGACTATGATGGGAATCCAAATGATTTTATTGTAGAATTCGAATCGCATGTTGCAGTTGTTGACTATGCTGTGAAAGCATTTGGACTGCCGAAGAATCTTAAAATAAGTATTCATACTGGGAGCGATAAATTTTCACTTTACCCTTTAATTCATAATGTTATTAAAAAACATGACATCGGTGTTCACCTGAAAACCGCCGGAACAACATGGCTGGAAGAACTTATCGGGCTCGCGGAAGCCGGTTTTAGCGGTTTAACGATAGCAAAATCAATTTATCAACAATCTCTGCATAGAATTGATGAATTAATGACTCCATATCTAACTGTAGTGGACATCGATGTCAATCAATTACCCTCAACCGAGGAGGTTAATGGTTGGTCGGGAGAGAAATTCGCAAATACACTTAGACACAATCAAAAATGTTCGGATTATAATTCCTCCTTCAGGCAGCTTTTACATCTCGGTTTTAAAATTGCTTCGGAAATGGGAAGCAACTACCTGGATGCTCTTGAAAAATACAAAGAAGTAATCGGTAAAAACGTTGCGGAGAATATTTTCGATAGGCATATCAAGCCACTGTTTTTAGGGAAATAATATAATTATATTATCCGGTATAATGATAAAGATGTTTAATTAAAGAGAGAAAAAAATGGATATCAGGTTTACAACAGACAATGTATCGTATAAAAGGATGACAACGGAAGAGTTAAAAAAACTTTTCTTGATAGATAAACTATTCGGGCACGATGAAATATATATGCTTTATTCAGATATTGACCGCTCAATAACCGGTTCGGCAGTACCGGTTGAAAAACCGCTTTTGCTGCAGAGTAGTAAAAAAGAAATGGCGGCGGAGTATTTTCTCGAAAGAAGAGAAATGGGAATTATTAATATCGGGCAGAATGGAAAAGTTCTGGCAGACGGAGTAGAATACAAATTAAATTTTAAAGATGCTCTTTATCTCGGCAGAGGGATAAAACACGTAGAATTCTTTTCCGACAAAAAAGAAGAACCGGCAAAATTTTATTTTGTAAGTTACCCGGCGCACAAAGAATATCCGTCGGCTCATAAAAAGTTTACAGACGCAACACCTGTCAAACTCGGCAGCCAGGCTGACGCAAATAAAAGAACGATCTATAAATATATCTTCCCGGCAGGAATAAAAAGCTGCCAGCTTGTAATGGGATTAACCGAGCTTGATGAAGGAAGCGTTTGGAATACAATGCCTGTTCACACGCACCAAAGAAGAAGCGAAGTTTATATGTATTTCAATATGAAAAAAGATGCAATTCTATTTCATCTTCTCGGTGAACCGACTGAAACAAGACATCTTGTGTTAAGAAATGAGCAAGCAGTACTTTCACCAAGCTGGTCGATTCATAGCGGGGTTGCAACAACAGCATACACATTCATCTGGGCTATGGGCGGTGAGAACCAGGACTTTGATGATATGGACTGGGTTGCAATGAAAGACGTAAATTAAAAATAGATTTTAAGGAAGGAGTTTAAATGTCATCATTATTCTTTGAAGAATTAAAAGATAAAGTATGTGTAATTACCGGGGGTGCCGGTGTAATAGGAATATCGCTTGCGAAAGGCATGGCTTCGGCAGGAGTAAAAACGGTTATTCTTGATTTGAATAAAGAACTTGCCGAGCAAGCTGCGGAAGAAGTAAAAAAATATACCGGTACCGAATCAATTGGCGTTGAAGCAAATGTATTGATTAAAGAATCGCTTGAGGATGCAAAAAAAACAATTAATCAAAAAACCGGGAAAGTTGATATTCTCATCAACTGTGCCGGCGGAAACTCACCTAAAGCCACAACACAGCTTGAGTTTTTATCAAACGAGAATGTTAACCAATTGGAGAAAGGATTTTTCGGGCTTGATATTGAAGGTTTCAGAAAAGTGTTCGATCTCAATTTTCTCGGAACAGTTCTTCCTACAATGGTATTTACAAAAGATATGATTGATTCCGGGAAAGGAAGCGTTATAAACATTTCTTCGATGAACGCTTTCAGACCGTTGACAAAAATTCCAGCTTATTCGGCAGCAAAAGCATCAATTAACAATTTAACCGAGTGGCTTGCAGTTCATTTTGCAGGTGTTAATATCAGGGTTAATGGAATTGCCCCGGGATTCTTCTTAACGAATCAAAATAGATTTTTATTAACGGATGAAAAGACAAATCAATTAACGCCGAGAGGCAATAAGATTATTTCAAATACGCCCATGGGCAGATTCGGTGAACCGGATGAACTGCAGGGAACACTCCTTTATCTTGTCTCCGATTTATCAAAATTTGTAACAGGTGTTATAATCCCGGTTGACGGCGGTTTTAATGCCTACTCTGGTGTATAGTTAAAAAATTAACTTCAGCAATTAAGAATAGAAATTAAAGAAAGGAAAAATGAATGAGCAGCGGTTTAAATATCAATCAAAATGCGAAAATGGACTTTATATCAATCGGGGCATTAATACATAGACTTGATCCCGGTACAATTCCTTTTAGAAAAGCAACAGAATGTAAAATTCATGTTAGCGGTGGAGAGTTCAACGTAGCGGCAAATCTTGCCGATTGCTTTAGACTTAATACAGGTATAGCGACTGCAATGGTTAATTACCCGGTTGGTGATTTAATTGCCGAACGCGTGAAAGCGATGGGAGTAAAACCTTTCTACAAATATTTCAAACATAACGGCGTCAATGGACCGAATATGGCTACTGTTTACAGCGATAGAGGATTCGGTGTTCGTCCGCCGGTAGTTTTTTACAATCGTTGTAACGAAGCAGCAGCTTTATTGAAGCCGGGCGATTTCAACTGGAAAGAAATTTTTTCGGGTGGAGTAAAGTGGTTTCACAGCGGCGGAATCTTTGCATCACTTTCCGAGACGACCGGAGAGGTAATAATCGAAGCAATGAAAGAAGCAAAAGAAGCAGGCGCAATTACAAGTTTTGATCTTAACTACCGCGAAAAGTTGTGGAATATATGGGGCGGTCAGCAAAAAGCTGTTGAAGTAATTAATCGAATTGTTCAAAATGTTGATGTTCTGGTTGGCAATGAAGAAGATTTGCAGAAAGGACTTGGAATTCCCGGTCCTGAAGTTGCAGCAAAATCAAAATTGGACCCGGGTGCATTCTTCAGCATGATTGATAAAGTCCTTGCAAAGTTTCCACAGGTAAAAATTGTTGCAACAACTTTAAGAGAAGTCCACTCAACCAATCACCATAGCTGGAGTGCTGTTGCGTGGGTTAATGGCAATACATTATTAGCCCCGACATGTGAATTAACAATACACGATAGAGTCGGAGGTGGTGATGGTTTTGCAAGCGGATTTATTTACGGATTACTTTCAAACGAAGCCCCTGAAGAAGCAATTAAACTCGGATGGGCTCACGGTGCACTTCTTACAACTTATCCGGGTGATACAACAATGGCAACAGTTGAAGAAGTCCGCTCATTTGCAAAAGGCGGCTCAGCAAGAATACAGAGATAGAAGAGTAGTATAAATGCTGTACTTTGCACACGGTTCGGAAAGCACATCTTTTTCTATCGAAGAACTGAAAGACGCTCTTTATTCGGCTCTTGATAAAATCGGTGGGAAGAGAAAAGTGCTTGCAATTCCGCCTGACTTTACCCGGTATCATTCTAAAGCGGGAGTAATAACCGAATTAGTATGGGAATACTACGGTGAAAAACTTACCGACATTCTACCCGCACTTGGAACACATTTCAAGATGACTTCAAGCGAAATAAAAAAAATGTTCGGCAACATTCCGGAAGAACTATTCAGAGTTCACGATTGGAAAGATGGACTTGTTACTCTTGGTGAAGTTCCTGCCGAGTATGTTAAAGAAGTCTCGGAAGGTAAAGTCGATTATCCCTGGTTAGCACAAGTTGATAAATTGCTTGTTGAAGGGGAATACGATTTAATTCTCTCTATCGGGCAGGTTGTTCCGCACGAAGTTATCGGTATGGCAAACTATAATAAAAATATTTTTGTCGGAACCGGTGGCAGGGACGGGATTAACAAAAGTCATTTCCTCGGAGCTGCTTACGGGATGGAAAAAATTATGGGTAGAGCGGATACCCCGGTTAGACGTGTCCTTAATTATGCTTCGGAACATTTTGCACAACATCTTCCCATTGTCTATGTACATACAGTAATCGGCAAGGATGATAACGGCAAACTTGTAATCAAGGGTTTATTCATCGGCGACGATATTGAATGTTTCAATCTTGCAGCAGAGCTTTCACTCAAAGTTAATTTTGAAATGCTTGATAAACCGCTTGAAAAAGTTGTAGTGTACCTTGATCCTGAAGAATTCAAATCAACCTGGCTTGGCAATAAAAGCATTTACCGGACACGCATGGCGATAGCCGACGGTGGGGAATTAGTAATTCTTGCTCCCGGTTTACGTGAATTCGGCGAGGATAAAGAGATTGACCGGCTAATCAGAAAGTATGGTTATGTTAATACCCCGGAAGTGTTAAGACTTGTAAAAGAGAATGAAGATTTGAGAAATAATCTTTCCGCCGCGGCACATTTAATTCACGGTTCTTCGGAGGGGCGATTCAGAATAATTTATTGTCCCGGTTCAATTACCAAAGAAGAAATTGAAAGCGTGAATTTTTCTTTTGCCGATTTGAACGTGATGATGAAAAAGTATAATCCCGGCAAACTTAAAGATGGTTACAACACCATGCCGGATGGAGAGAAGATATTTTTTATCTCAAATCCTGCACTCGGTTTATGGGCTTATAAAGATAGATTTAAATAAACAAAGGAATTAAAATGAACTCTAACATTGGTTTAATCGGTATCGGTTTGATGGGAGAAAATCTCACTTTAAATATTGAAAGCAAAGGTTTCTCCGTATCGGTATTCGATATCTCGAAAGAAAAAGTTGAAAAGTTTATTAGCGGAAGAGGAAGCGGGAAAAAGATCACCGGCTGCCATTCGATTGAAGAATTAATCAGATCGCTTGAGCGTCCCCGGAAAATTATGTTAATGGTTCAAGCAGGCAAAGTTGTTGATGAAGTTATTGAATCACTTATTCCACACATGGATAAAGGTGACATAATAATTGACGGTGGTAATACGCATTTTCCAGATACAACAAGAAGAGTAAAATATGTCGAAAGCAAAGGACTTCTTTACATCGGAACCGGGGTATCCGGCGGTGAAGAGGGTGCGTTACTCGGTCCTTCAATAATGCCCGGAGGCTCTGCTAAAGCGTGGGAAAGTATTAAACCGATTTTTCAGGCAATAGCGGCTAAAGTCGACAACGAACCTTGCTGCGATTGGATAGGCGAAGAAGGTGCAGGGCATTTTGTGAAGATGGTTCATAATGGAATTGAATACGGCGACATGCAGTTGATTTGCGAAACTTATCACATTCTTCGGAATATTTTAAAGCTAACCCCGGATGAAATGCACGTGATATTCAAAAAATGGAACGAAGGAGAGTTGAACAGTTATTTAATTCAAATAACGAGCGACATTCTTGCTTTTAAAGATACGGATGGACAACCGTTGATTGATAAAATACTCGACAAAGCCGGACAAAAAGGGACAGGCAAGTGGACAGTTTTAACTTCGCTTGATGTCGGCATTCCTCTCACATTGATAACCGAATCGGTTTTTTCACGCATCTTATCTTCAATGAAAGATGAGCGTGTTGAAGCTTCAAAACTTTTATCCGGTCCGGAAATTAAATTTACCGGGGAGAAGGAGAAATTTATCGATTCACTCGGGAAAGCATTATATGCTGCTAAAATAATATCTTATGCACAGGGTTATCAACTAATGCGTGCTGCGGGTAAAGAATACGGATGGAATTTAAACTACGGCGGTATCGCAATGGTATGGCGCGGCGGATGTATTATCCGCTCAGCTTTTCTCGGAAAAATAAAAGAAGCATTTGACAAAAATCCCGGTCTGTCGAATATTTTACTCGATCCGTTTTTCAACGGAAAAATTAAAGGGATACATGAATCGCTTAGAACTGTGGTTGCGGAATCAGCATTGAACGGAATACCTGTTCCGGCTTTATCTTCTGCTCTTGCTTATTATGATGGGTATAGAACTGAAAACTTGCCGGCTAATCTTTTGCAGGCTCAAAGAGATTATTTCGGGGCACATCAATTTGAAAGAGTGGATAAGCCGCGGGGTGAATTTTATCACACGAACTGGACAGGCAGAGGCGGAGAAACAGCTTCATCCGTTTATAATGTATAACATTCGGTTAAGAAAAAAAACAAACGGGATAAATCTTGCACTAAATATAAGTAAAGTCTTTTCTCATAACTGTTCTCCTTTGTCAAACCCCGGCGTATTACCGGGGTTTGGCTTTTTAAACAGATTAATAATTACCCTGGTATAGCCCCAGTGTATTTCCGTCCGGGTCGCTAATTAAAGCATAATAACCGAAAACAGGGATTACTTTCTTTTCTCGTTGAACCTTCCCTTTTAACTCAACAATTTTTTTTAATACTAAGTCTATCTCATCAACATTAATATGAAAAATTGTGCAATCGCCGTTTACTATCTTTTCAACTTTTCTTAAGCCGATTGTCATTCCTTTATGAGTATTGAAAAGATAATACCCGTTCCCGAATGGTTTGAATTCCCACCCGAAAAGTTGTTTGTAGAACTCAACACTAACATCGAAATTTGTTGTTGGTATTTCAACATGTCCTATTACTTGATTTGACATAAAACTACTCCTTTTATTTAGTTTAATTCAAAGTATTGTTTATAAAATCACTCCGCCGATTGTTCAATCTTTTGTTTTTCGCGGTCAAGTTCGTTGTAGTCTAATTCCGAACCCAGTAAGCTGTGCGGAATTAAAAAGATAATAAGCATAATTATAGATGCAGCAATAATCCATATCCTGGATTTCTTAAGTTTGTAAACCGAATAGATGGCAACAGCCCAACCAATAAATGCAATTAATGTTTTATT
>DAIRET010000257.1:0-3162 GCA_036795455.1 Ignavibacteriaceae bacterium | reverse complement strand
GGAACTATGCTTTCGAAGTTCATGTCCGCGGTAAAGCTATTGTTTTCACCGGTTCGATTAACGAATGCTTAAAAGTATCTTCTATACTTGAAGAGATTGCACTTCATACACAGGTGGTTACTTAATTCATTCCTTTACAAAGTATTTTCGATAGAAATAAACCGGCAGACCAAGAATAATAAGTATAGCACCCATCATAGCATTCTCTGTATCTGAAATAACCGAGTTTAATAGATATAAAAAAGAAAATACTACAAAGATTGCCGGAGTAAAAGGGTAACCCCAAACTCTGTATGGTCTTTCTTTGTCCGGGAATTTTTTCCTCAATACAAATACGCCGGCAGCACCGAGCATGTAAAAGAACCATGCAGCAAACATTACGTAATCGGTTATTGTATCGAATGTACCGGACATGACAAGTAAACTTGACCATAATCCCTGCACTACTAATGATGTGTGCGGAGTTGAATACTTCGGGTGGACTTTTCCGAGATAGCTAAAAAATAAATTAGTTCTTGCCATTGCAAACTGAACTCTTGCTGCCGCCAGAAGACTTCCGTTCAATGCACCGAAGGTAGAAATTATTACAAGAATCACAAGTATTGAAGCACCTTTTACACCGAATATTTTTTCTACTGCTGAAGCTGCAACAAGTGGTGAATCTTTCATCTCTTCTACCGGCATTACATAGAGATAAGCGAGATTAATCAATACATATACAATCACAACTATTAAAGTCCCGTATAGCAGAGCTTTCGGAACATTTCTTTGCGGGTCCTTAATTTCACCGGAAACGTAAGTTACATTATTCCATCCGTCGTATGCCCAGAAAGCCCCTGCCAGTGCTAACCCGAATAGAACAAAAATATTACTACTTACTTCAGGTTGAATTGTAAAATTATTATAAATATTAGAAACACTACCATTCCCGAAAAGAACAATTAAAAGCGTCAATCCAACCATTGCGAATATTTTAATATATGTAACAATTGTTTGAACAACTCCGCCGAAAAACACACCGATATAGTTTATCCAGGTTAGAAAAAGAATACAGACAATGGCTACCATTTTTGTTCCGAATTCCTCAAAAGGATGAATATTACCTACAAGCGGTACAAAGAATGAGAACTCTTTAAGTGAACCCGGGGCATCCGGGTATGTAAAAAAGTACCCGAGGTATTCTGCAAATACATAAGCGATTGCAGCCTGGCTTCCGGTTAATATGACGGCTAAAACAGACCATCCGAAAATGTATGCTACAAAATCGCCATACATATCCTTGAAATAAAGATATTGCCCGCCAGTTGATTTGTACATCCCGGCAACTTCTGCATTTGAAATAGCACCAATAAATGTTAATAAGCCAGCAACAATCCATACTATAATTAACAACTCCGGTGAAAGTAATTGTCCCGCCATAGTAGATGGTTTTCTGAAAATCCCCGAGCCGATCATGGAACCAGCAACAATCATAACAGCGGCTGTTAAGCTAAGATTTCTTAATAGTTCTTTCTTATCCTGTACTTTTTTCATCAAACGAATCCGTATTTTTATTACAAATATATCAATTAATTCTATTCCCGTTATTAAATTTGGTCAATAATAAATATATTTGTACCAATCTTTACTTAACAATACAAGTTGACAATCAAAGGATTAACTATGATTATTTATACAGAATCGAGTTACGAATGAAAATAAAGCTACCAAGCCTGCAAAACCAGATTCTTTTAGCATTATTATTAGGGGCAATATTTGGGGCGGTTTTCAATGTTCAACAGGATTTAATATATATAAACTATGCTGAAGGAACAGAGACTGTAGCCGCATGTATAGAATCATGGGAGAAAATTGAATTCATTGTTGATGAACCAGCGGGGGTTGATTCAGTAAGGTATGATTCAAAATCACAACTTGAAATAATTGCTGCATCAAGAAGATTTATAAAGGAAGGAAAATCATTTCAAGTCAATGTTTATAACTTTACACTTCCTGATGAAGAAAAGCAAATTAAGTTTAAAGAATACACTTCTGTAATATCAATAAAAAAAGAAAAAACAGTTGCAACCGGGATAAAGTGGCTCGGAGACATTTTTATTCGTTTACTTAATATGATTGCTATTCCATTGGTATTGGCTTCATTGATTGGCGGTGCTGCAAGTTTGGGCGATATAAAAAAAATTGCAAGAATAGGTGGAAAAACAATCGGGTTTTATATAGCCACTACTGCCGTAGCAATAACAATCGGTTTGTTTGCTGCCAACATAATAAAACCCGGCGAAAGAATGGCTGAAGATACGAAGAATCGATTGATGTCTGTTTATCAGGAAGATTTCCAGGAAAAAATTAGGTCACAATTCGATTTTGATTTCGGAACCGAGATTGCGAATATAATACCTAAAAACCCGATTGAAGCTATGGCTTCATCCAATATGGTTCAGATTGTGTTTTTTGCTGTTATGGTAGGATTGATTCTTACAATGATTAGGAAGGAAAAAGCTGCCCCTGTATTGAATTTCTTTGATGGTTTAAGCGATGTAATGATTAAAATGGTGGACGTAATTATGATAATTGCTCCTATCGGGGTATTCGCTTTGATTGCATCTACAGTAAGTGAATTCGGGTTTGAGATTCTCGAAACGTTAATCTGGTATACTCTCGTTGTTATTTTTGGTTTAGCACTCCATACTTTCGGTACATACGGGTTGTTGATTCGATTGCTTACAAAAGTGAAATATTCAGCCTTCTTTAAAGGAATAAGACGCGCACAAACGATAGCATTCAGTACAAGTTCAAGCGCAGCTACATTGCCGGTAACTATGGAATGCTGCCAGGATAATCTCGGAATTTCCAAATCGATAACAAGTTTTGTATTACCACTTGGTGCTACAATAAACATGGATGGAACCGCTTTGTATCAAGGTGTTGCCGCTGTTTTTATTGCGCAGGTATTCGGATTCGATCTTACAATTTCGCAACAGTTGACTATTGTTTTTACGGCAGTACTTGCTTCAATTGGAACCGCACCTGTTCCGGGTGTTGGAATTATTATGTTGATAATCATACTTAAATCTGTCGGAATTCCTCAAGAAGGAATTGCATTGATCCTCGGCATGGATAGAATACTTGACATGTGCAGGACAGTAACAAATATAACGGGTG
>DAIRET010000256.1:0-3171 GCA_036795455.1 Ignavibacteriaceae bacterium | reverse complement strand
TGCGGATGTAAATACAGCAGCAGCTCCGGCACATTCTTTTGCAAGCAAAGCGAAATGTTTTATTATTAAAAAATTTGCAAGAAGATTTTTATTCAACAAAGTATGAAAATCGTTTAATGATTCTTCCCATAACGGTTTGCCACCGGTATATCCTCCTATTGTTGAGAACAAGTAGAATATTTTTTCCTTTGAAGGAATGAAATTCTTGAAAACATTTTTTACTTCATCCTCGTCGGAGAGATCGCCGGCAACTATAATCTTACAATTGTCAGAGAATTGTATATCCAGCGGTTTTGATGAAACAAGAAAAATATTATCATATTCTTTTGTTAAGAAGTATCTTGCTGCAACCGAACCTAATGCCCCTGATGCGCCAAATATGACCAGTTCTTTATTCATCAATCCTGGAATTCAGATTAATAATTATTTTAGCAATTACAGGGTAATGGTCACTATAACCTTTAAGATAAGATGCACCTCCGAAAGTCGGGAAAGGAGCTCCTTCATACTTCCCGCTTCGTGTTTGAATAAATTCCGGTTTATATACTTCAAAAGAATTACATAAATAATGATTGTTCTCCGATTTTATAATGCTATTTGATACTATTATTTGATCAAGCATATTCCACTGATCTCTGTATTTGTAGGAACCTTCTCCTCTCATTTTTGCAGCAAAGGCAAGGTTATACAAACTTTTTTCATTGAGTTCATTTGCTGTTTCGCAATCGTAAGGTAAAGCTTTTAATACTTCGGATATCGAGATGTTTGCCGGTTCATCATTAAAATCACCCATAATAATTACGTTTGCATTACAATAATTTTCAAATATTCCCTCTACGTTTTTCCTCAATGTAGCGGCGGCGGCAACTCTATTCTTCTCAGACTTTTCCTCACCGCCTCTTCTGGAAGGCCAGTGATTAACAAATACAAACAATGTATCATTACTCATTTTGTTAAGAAGGTCTACTCTAAGAACTAACCTTGTAGGATAATTATCAGGCAGATGTACTGTATCACCGGATACATTTAAGAGGGAGAATTTTTCTGATCTGTAAACAAGTCCAACATCAATTCCACGGTTATCCGGAGATTCTTTATAGGCTACTTCATAATTCAAATCCGGCATGAATTTATTAACCATTTCTTTGATAACTCCCTCGTTTTCCGATTCACAAACGCCAAGTATATCGGGTCCATTATTATTGTTCATTGCACGGTTTACGCGCGAAAGGTTGAACATTTTTTTATTCAGCTTTTCCTCGTCCCACTTTTTTTCACTTTCAGGCAGCCATTCCTCGTCATTAATTAAAGGATCATCTACTGTGTCGAATAAATTTTCGAGATTATAAAAAGCTATTACAAGAGTATCATTTTTTTCCTGTGCAATCCCGGCGACTGATAAAAGTGCAATAATAATCACCGGTAAAAGGACAATTCGATTTTTCATTTTAATTCCAATACGCAATAAATTAACGGGCAAAGATAATAAACTCAAGCGAAAATAAATGACAGTTTTTTCAGTTACGTATCACTTTCTTTCCTTTTCCATGCCAAATGAATAAGGAAAAACAATAACAAACATAGAGCTATCATAAGAATTCTTGCTCCCCAAATATACGGAACGTTATCCGGGTTTGCATTAGATAACATAAGAATAGGAATTGCATCATTAAAAAACCACCAAACCATAATACCGAATAATACAACCGGTGTAATAAATTTCATTATGTAATAAAATACCCGTGGAATTTTAATATCTCCCCCCGCATTCATTTCTTCCCATGCTTTTTTGCTATCGAACACCCACATAAACAGCAGTGTTTCGAGTAATGCAAAAACAACTAAACCGAAAGTACCAGCCCAGTAATCTAATTCATCCAAAAAACCGAATTTAAGAAAGAATACTACAAATTGAACAGAAATGAAAACCGTAAAAGCAAGAACTGAAACGGCTTTTTTTCTATCAAGACCAAGTTCATCTTCAAGAAACGCAACTACAGGCTGTCCCATTGCAACGGATGATGTAATCCCAGCAAAGAATAAAAGAAGGAACCACATAAAACCGAAAAATTCACCGAAAGGAATCTGCTGAAAAATCAACGGCATAGAAACGAATCCGAGATCAAAAGCACCTCCTTGCGCAATTTGTGTTGTAACTGTTATTCCAAAAAAAGCAACTGCGGCGGGAATGGCTATTGAACCTCCGAGTACGACCTCGGTAAATTCATTAGTTGATGCTGTTGTTAATGCCGATAGTGCAATATCGTCTTTCGGTTTTAAAAAACTTGCATATGCTTGTATTGTTCCCATTCCGACAGATAAAGTAAAAAATATTTGTCCCGCTGCTGCCAGCCAGACAGATGGATTAGCAAGCAGAGAAAAATTCGGATTCCAGATAAATGCAAAACCGTTTTCAACTGAATTCTCAGGCAAATCCGGATTCGGAGTACCGAGAGTAATAACGCGAACAGTTAAAATAATTGCAAAAACAAATAACATCGGCATTGCAATTTTCGCAAGTTTTTCGATACCTCTCGAAATCCCTTTGTAAAGCACCCAAAAGTTAATAAAGAAAGTAGCAACCATAAATCCGTAGGAAGTCCATATAGATGAAAAATGATGTCCTAATTCTCTTCCCTGGTAACTGTAAAGAAAATTTCTCATTGCATCAAATGAAGTTTCATCAAAATACAACTTTGTAATTGAAAAGAAACTGAAGCCGAGTGTCTGTGATTCTATGTAAGTGTAATAAATCATAATTATCATCGAAATGAATAGACCCAACGCTCCAAGGTATTTTGCAAAACGATTTTTACAGATAACATCGAACATACCCGGAGCGCTTCCATGTCCGAATTTACCGCCGTATCTTCCAATCCCCCATTCCATCCACATCAAAGGAATACCGAGAATCAAAAAGAAAATAAAATAAGGAATCATAAAAGCACCGCCGCCGTTTTGAGCAGCTTGAACAGGAAATCTTAAAAAATTTCCCAATCCTACTGCATTACCTGCAACTGCAAGAATTAATCCTACTCTACTACCCCACTCGTCTCTTTTTTGAATTTCACTCATTTATTTACTCCGAAAATCTAAGTTATGATTCAACAGTTATCTCATTCTCCGTACTAGCAATAAAAGATGCTGCTAACGCATCACCCGTTATATTTG
>DAIRET010000058.1:0-15776 GCA_036795455.1 Ignavibacteriaceae bacterium | reverse complement strand
CGGTGCCATTGCAATTGACCCTGTTAATCCCAGTACGGTTTATGCCGGAACCGGAGAAGCACTGTTTGGGTTATCTCCTACTATCTATTACGGTGATGGAATTTATAAATCAACAGATGCAGGTTTATCATGGATGAAAATCGCCTCCGAAATGGGAGATTATACCCATATCGGCGATATTGTCGTTAATCCGAATAATAACAACCTTGTTTTTGCAGCTTTATCAAACGCTAATTCAAATTTAGGACCGTTATCGAATACAGGGGTATGGAGGAGCAGTAATGGTGGTTTAACCTGGTCTAAAACGTTATCCACTTCAAGTGTGTATGACTTAGAAGTGCATCCAACAGATCCGGGAACAGTATATGCCGCTGTTGGAGGAGGCGATTCTCAATCCGGTTTTTATATCTCAACCGATCAAGGTTTAACGTGGGTTAAAAGCAGTAACGGGCTTCCTTCATCATCCAATATCGCAAGAATTCAAATATCGCTTTGTAAAACGAATCCATTGATAATCTACTCTGTTATATTTTCAGGAACTTCTACAGCTTATAAATCAACAAATGGAGGAGTTTCATGGAGCCAATGTGCAACGGATAATCCGCTTGGGGGTTATCATGCCTCATTGGACTGGTATGATCAGGGTAGATATGATTTGTGTATCGCTGTTAACCCTGATAATCCCGATTTCGTTTTAGTCGGAAATGTAGAATTACATAGAATGACAGACGGGAATAGGTTTTCTGTTTTTAGAATTCCAAATACAAATGATGTTTGGGGTACGCCTGTACATTGCGATTATCATAAAATCGTTTTCGCACCATCAAACTCAAGTATAGCTTATATCGTAAGTGACGGAGGCATTTTTAAATCGACAGATACTGGAGCTACATGGAAACATATCAATAACGGTATAGCGACTATCCAGTTTTATTGCATAGCTTCACATCCGACTAATAGGAATTTCGTTATCGGAGGGGCGCAGGATAATGGAAATTTCAGAACACTGGATAGGGGAACAACAAATTATGAGTTAACAACTACAGGCGACGGAATGCGCTGTTTTTTCGATCACTCCAACCCACAAATAGTATATTGGAGTACCCAGTACGGAACTCTCTATAGAAGTAGTAGCAACGGAACTTTTGGTACTAACTCAAATATTTCACCAAACTATGGAAGTAATGATAGTCAGTTCTGGACGGCTCCATTCTTTATGCACCCGACTAATCCAAGTACAATTTATGTAGCGTCAAAAAGGCTTTGGAAATCTCAAAATTCGGGTGGAAGCTGGACACCGATTGGAAACACATTTACAACTACAATTAATAGCATGGAACAGAACCGTAAGTTCCCGGAAGTGATGATCTTGTCTGCCGCTGGTAATTATAGTTCTAATCCCACTGTTGCAGTATCAACAAATGAGGGTTCCAGTTGGGAAACTGTATCTCAATATATTCCTGGTCCTACAAGATACATTCCCAATGTGAAAACAGATCCGAATAACAGGAACACTGTTTATGTTGTTAGATCAGGGTTCGGTTCGGGAAAGCTTTATAAATCAACAGACCTTGGAAAAAGCTGGAGTGATATTTCAGGCGACCTTCCTGATATTCCGCATAATGATTTGGTAATTGATCCAAAACTTCAAGGCTATTTATATACTTCAAATGATTTTGGAGTTTATCAATCTACAAATGGAGGAATTAATTGGTTCAAATTAGATAACGGGATGCCTATTGTTCCGGTTTTCGATCTCGACTATGTGGAATATGGAACAACAAGGCTGTTACGCGCAGGAACTTATGGAATGTCGGCATATGAAATTGAGTTGCCGATGGCTAATCTAACATTCATAAACTTATTAAATCCTTATGGAGGTGCTGATATTGTAGTTGGAAGTAAAGTAAAAATCAGTTGGTTGAGCAATAATATCTCTACTATGAATATTTACGTGTCCAAAGATAATAAAGTAAGCTGGCAACCGATTGTTACAAATTATCCGGCTGATTCGCTTCAGTATACATGGCTTGTTTCTCATGGTTCTTCTGATAGCTGCTTCATTAAACTGGAGGATTCTAATAACCCGAATAACGTTCAAATGAATGAACTTCCGTTTTCGATTAAAGATCTGGAACCTCCCGTATTGGTAAATCCTCAAGATGGGATTACAGGGTACCTTAATAATCCTGCGGTTTTCAATTGGCAAGAAACAAACGGAACAGATTTGTATACGTTCCAGGTTTCAGAGGATTCCTCGTTTAACAATGTTTTGTATGCAGACAGTATGTTAACCGAAACAGAATTGCAATTAGATTTGCTGGATGACTATAAGACTTACTATTGGCGGGTTGGTTCTCGAAACGAGTTATTTGCAAACATGTTTTCCGGTAAGTTCAAATTTAAAACTGTAGTTGCAGTACCGCAGTTATTGAGTCCTGAAAACAACTCAACAGGAGTACCTCTAAATGTAGAGATAAAATGGGGAAGTGTAACAGGTGCGGAAAGTTATAATTTCCAATTATCCAAGAGTACCTTTTTTCATCTCTCTCAGTTTATTGTGGCTGACAGTATGTTAACTTCAAGTAGTTTACTAGTAGAGAATTTGCAGAACAATAAGAGTTACTATTGGAGAGTCAGAGCTCTTAGTAATGAAGGTGACGGTTACTACAGTTCTCATTTTAAGTTTCAGACATCCCCGGTTTCCGGTGTTGAAGCATAAGGTGGTGGAATACCTGATGAGTATGTATTATTAAACAACTATCCGAATCCGTTCAATCCTTCGACAAGAATTCGTTTTGGAATTCCAGAAGCATCGTTGGTTACTTTTACTATTTTCGATGGAATGGGTAATGAAGTAATAAGAAATACTAATCGTTACGAATACGGCGGCTACTACGAATTGTTGTGGAATGGAAAAAACTCGAACGGAAATAGCGTCTCAAGCGGCGTCTATTTTTATAGGATCGAAGCAAAGTCCGTTACTAATCAAAACATAGGTTTTTCTAAAACTGCTAAAATGCTTTTGTTAAAATAGAGTAAGCTGTTATTCATTCAAGACCTATTATTACTGGATGACCGGGAGTTATTATTGTTGAGTTTTAATCATTGAACCCAAATGAAAAGAATTATAAAATATAAGGCTTTAAATTTGCTGGCAATTAGTTTCATCTTTTTGATGGTTATGATTTCGTGTGGCGAAATTACTGAACCCGTAAAACAAAACAATGACATAACTCACGAGTGTGTGAAACCCGATTCGTTAGGAGATGGTTGGGGAGTAGATTATCCTTTGAATGTAGGTCTTGATGAATCTATGTTGATGAAAATGCTTGATTATTTGAATAAAAAGGAACATAGAATTCATAGTATCTTAATAGTAAAAAACGGTAAACTGGTTTTTGAAGAATACTTTCACGGATATAAGTTTGCCGATGATCCCCCCGGCTCTAATGGTGAATATATTAGCTACAAGCATGATGAGATTCACTATTTGGCATCAATTTCAAAAAGCGTTACATCAACGGTTTTTTGTATTGCCGTTGATAAAGGTTTTATTTCAGGAGTAGATAAAAAACTGGTTGACGAAATGCCGCAGTATAGCTCTGTGCTCAAGGATAATAAAGCAAATATTACATTGAAGCATTTACTCACAATGACAGCAGGTTTGGCGTGGGATGAATCTTCTTATCCTTATGGCGATACAAGAAATGATGTTACTGCACTATTTTATAAATCGAATCCAATATCATTTATTCTATCTAAACCATTATTAACAAATCCCGGCACATCATTTCTGTATAGCAGCGGGTGTCCTAACGTAATTGCTCATCTTATTACGGAGAAAACCGGGATGAACTTTTTATCCTTTGCTAAAAAGTATTTGTTCGACCCGCTGGAGATAGAAGATTTTCAATGGCAAAAAATATCAGGGCAGTATTACTTTGCTTCGGGTGGATTATGGTTGTATCCTCGCTCGTTAGCTAAAATCGGTTTTCTTTATCTAAACAACGGATTTTGGAAGGGGGAAAAGATTATTTCAGGTGAAAACATTTCTCAATCGATTTATAGAAGCGTTACGTTATCCGGCTCCAATGTATGTAACGGTTACGGCTATTATTGGTGGACGAATTCTAAAACTATCGGCTCACGTGTTTTTGATTATGTTTTTGCAGCGGGATGGGGTGAGCAGTTTTTGTACTTAGTCCCCGGAGAAAATATGCTTGTTATATTCAACTGTGGTTATTTTACAGATCCGACAACGGTTTCTCCGCATTACATTTTCTCCGACTATATTTTAAAAGCTCTTAAAAACTGATTCTTTTTTATTATAATACATAGCCCCGGATTTCATAATGTACCAAAGGTTGACTTCATAAAGATTTTATAATGCTACTCTGAAACTGTGCTTCAATCAAATAACCTTAATTAGATTTTTTAAATATCATTTCCCCTTTTCCCATTGAAAAAAACGAACTATCTTTCAGTACGAAATCAGAAATAATTTATGCAAAACAGACTCGGAAAAAAGTTCTATATAAGGGAAGTAACTACAGTAGCCAAAGAACTGCTTGGAAAAACTTTTGTGAAAATCGTAGATGGTGAAACTGTTTCTGCTAAAATAGTAGAGGTTGAAGCATATTACGGAGCGATAGATGAAGCGGCTCACTCTTTCGGAGGAAAAACGAAAAGAAACAAAGTGATGTTTAATGAAGGCGGTTCTCTTTATGTGTATTTTATTTACGGAACACATTACTGTTGCAATGTTGTTACCGGTCTCCAAAATGACGGCTCGGCTGTTTTAATCCGTGCGGTTGAACCCTTAACCGGTATTGACTATTTGGCTGAAAACAGGTACGGGAAAACAAAATTAACCGAGAAAGAACTAATGGGCTTAACCAATGGTCCCGGTAAAATCTGCAAAGCATTTAATATTACAAAAAAAGAGAATGGAATTGATTTATCGGGGGAAGAAGTATTTCTTCTTGATGCTAAGAAAGTAGATAAATCAAAGATTGTTCAGACTGTCCGGGTAGGTATAAAGAAATCAGCCGAACTGCCATGGCGGTTTTACTTAAAAGATAATCCATTTGTATCAAGAATATGATTACGCCCAAAAACTTATTAATAGTAAGAACGGATAGGATAGGGGATGTAGTGTTGTCTTTACCCGTTGTGCAGTTTGTGAAGAAACACTTCCCGGATTGCAAAATCACTTTCTTACTGCGAGAGTATACAAAACGCCTTGCATTGAACAACCCATACATTGACGAACTGTTGGTTCTAAAAGAGAAGGACGGGAAACCGTTGTTGTGGGATAACATAAAACAATTAAAGGAGAAGAAATTCGATACATCCATTGTCGTTTATCCCACATTCATAATATCATTAATCATGTATTTGTCCGCCATAAGGAATAGGGTGGGAACCGGTTACAGGTGGTATTCGCTCTTGTTTAATCAAAAAGTATATGAGCATAGAAAAACTGCAGAACGACATGAACTTGAATACAATATAAGGCTGCTGCAGGTTTTCGGAATCGATAATCCTTTTAATAACACCGATGTAGAATTTCATTTGAGTGAAGATGAAGTAAGTAGTTTGTCTGTTGAGAAAGTATTGAGAGAGAACAAAATTGACAATAGTAAACCGGTGATTATTGTTCATCCCGGCAGCGGTGGAAGTGCTGTTGATTTGCCTGTTGCAAGCTTTAAGGAATTGATTAACCTTTTATCCACTCTTGATGTCCAAATCGTTTTAACCGGCGATAGAAGAGAGAGAGCAATTTGCGAAGAACTCCAAGTAAATTCCAGTGTTAAAAATCTTGCGGGTGAGTTTAATCTTGGCGAACTAATTTCATTAATTAAACGAGCCGATATTTTTGTTTCAAATTCAACGGGACCGTTACACATTGCGGCGGCACTAAATAAACACGTTGTTGCTTTTTTCCCGAAGATACTTGCTTGTTCTTCTAAAAGATGGGGACCCTATACGGAAAACAAAAGCATTTATGTACCGCAAATTGATTGTTCAAATTGTACAAGGGAGCAGTGCGAATCACTCAACTGTATGAACTCAATTAATATTGATGAAGTTTTTGCAAATATAAAAAAATATTTTAAGTTGCCTGAAACGAATGGAGAAATTAATGCAAAAAAAGTTTAATTATGTTATACTTCTGATTATTGCAGCATTATCGTTTGCGTTTATTCCGAACAGCAGCGAAGAATTTAGGAAATTAGAAAATAGTGCATTTAAAGTTGGTGAAAAACTTACTTTCGATGTAAAATATGGCTTTGTTACCGCCGGAGTTGCTGTTATGGCAATCCCTTCATTAAAAAGAATATCCGGTAGAAATGCATATCATGTTACTTTTGAAGTTAATACTGTGCCGGCTTTTGATATGTTTTATAAAGTTAGAGATAGATACGAAACTTATCTTGATGTTGAGGGATTGTTTCCCTGGCGATTCGAACAACATATCCGGGAGGGAGGTTATTCTCGTGACTTTTCAGCATTCTTCGACCAGAGGCGTGGGAAAGCAAAAACAAGTGAAGGAAGTTACGATATACCGAAATATGTGAATGACATTGTGTCGGCATTTTATCTTGCGCGTACTTTCAAATATGAAGGAATGAAATCCGGCGATAAATTTCACTTAAAAAATTTCTATAAAGATAAAGTATATGACCTTGATGTTAGGTATATCGGTAAAGAAAGAATCTCTGTAACTGCAGGCACTTTCGATTGTATTATTGTTGAGCCGCTTGTTCTTGAAGGCGGACTGTTTAAAAGCGAAGGAAATATTATTATCTGGCTTTCGGATGATGAACTGAAGGTTCCAGTTAAAGTAAAAACAAAAGTTATTATCGGCTCTATTGATGCTGAACTAACAGCTTACGAAGGACTTGCCGGAAAACTTACTTCAAAGAAATAATACTTTATGAATAACGACAATTTAAACCCGGAAGATTTTAACGAAGAACCGGATTCTACTGAAGAAACTACAGAAACCAATACCGGGTTAACTCCGAAAATATCTCCCGTTAAAGCGGGATTGCTTGGTCTTGCAGGCGGATTTTTCTTCTACCAGATTGTAGGAGGACTGCTAACGCTTTTTATTTTCGGTATGGAACCTGAAAACGCTGATATTAACGCTTTCAGACTGATGACTATTGCGGGACAAATCTTATTCATTTTACTTCCGGCGCTTGTCTTCTCGAAATTAATTTACGATAACGTTACAGATGTTATTCGTTTTCGCCTGGCTGCATGGAAAGAACTCGGTCTGTTTTCTCTCGGAATAATTGCACTAACACCATTACTTCAAAACATGCTTTATGTTCAAAACTACTTTATTGAAAAATGGGCGAAAGAGTTTTCATGGCTAAATGAACTCA
Source organism: Ignavibacteriaceae bacterium (assembly GCA_036795455.1). GTDB lineage: Bacteria > Bacteroidota > Ignavibacteria > Ignavibacteriales > Ignavibacteriaceae > DAIRET01. The sequence continues at coordinate 8,376 of DAIRET010000058.1, read as the reverse complement.
AAGTATTTTTTGATAACATCAACCAATCAATTGAAAGTATGTATGGTAACCTATTACAGGTTCATAATCCCCTCGATGCAATTATTGTTATCGCTGCAGTGTCCTTAACCCCGGCAGTATGTGAAGAGGTTATGTTCCGAGGGTTTATTCAGAAAAGTTTCGAATTGAAGTTCAAACCTTTTTTCGGTGCATTGATAACAGCGGTCTTCTTCGGGATTTATCATTTTAATCCTTACGCTTTAATTCCATTAATTGGACTTGGATTTTTCTTCGGATATGCTGCATATAAAAGTAATTCAATCCTGGTTCCGATTGTTCTCCATTTTATTAATAATTTTGCTGCAATAATTCTCTATTTTATTTTCGGAAGCGACGAATTGATTCAGAATAAATCAATAACAGATGGAGAATTAACAAATGCGTTATTCAATATTTTTTATCAATCAATTTTGTTCATTATTGTGCTTGTTCTAATTATTGTTTATTATAGAAAAAAGAAAACGGAAGAAAACACCGCAGTTTCAAACACCGGTTAATAATTATTGAAAGGAGGCTGTTATGCCGTATTGTCCAGAATGTAAAACTGAATACAGGGAAGGTATAAAAATCTGTTCCGATTGCGAAATTGAACTTGTTGATGCTTTACCGGAAGATGTACTGCCCGACTTTGAAGACCTCGAACTTATATACACCACTGATGAGTATTATAAAGCAGAGATGATTAGAAGCAATCTTGAAAGTGCCGGCATAGATGTTACAATTCTATCTCAAAAAGATAGGAATTACCCCGGGGTAGGCAATCTCTCTGTAATTAAACTTTTTGTCAGCAACAGCGATATTGACGCTGCCCTTGAATATATTAATTCAATGAATGAAAGCAAAAACGAAGAATGAGTAAAAACAATACTGCTGTAAGAGTAATTGTATCGGTAGTTACTATTCCGGTTATATTGTTGTTGTGTTATCTCGGTAGAATTCCATTTTTAGTTTTTATTTCGTTTATAGGAATTGTCTCTTTTTTCGAGTATACAAAATTGGCTCAAAAGAAAGATGCCTCGCCTCTCGTAATGCCGGGTATTCTTGCCGTGATGGCACTATTGCTAAACTCTTATTTTCACTATGTGGACTACTTTACGCTGATTTTAATAATTACGATGCTGATAGTATTAATTGAACTTTTCAGAAACAAAGGCTCTTCAATCTTCAACATTGGTGTTACTTTTTTAGGAATATTTTACATAGGTCTCTTCTCAAGCAGTATACTTGAGTTACGGGAAATCTTAAGCTATAACTATGATTACGGCGCATGGTTGATTATCTCGATTTTTGTAACAATTTGGGTATGCGATTCAGCAGCATTTTTCGGCGGTGTAAACCTTGGAAAACATAAACTATTTCCACGTGTTAGTCCTAATAAAAGCTGGGAAGGGGCAATATTCGGTTTTGTCTTTTCGGTAATTGCTATGCTGGCTGCAAAATATATTTTACTTGATTTTCTTACATGGATAGATTCGGCAGCTATCGGAATAATAATCGGAACTATCGGGCAGCTCGGAGACCTTACCGAATCACTGATTAAAAGGGATGCGGGTGTAAAAGATTCTTCAAATTTAATCCCCGGTCACGGTGGAATTTTCGATAGGTTTGATTCGCTTATTGTTGCTTCCCCGGCTGTTTATCTTTACTTAAAACTTTTTACTTTTTAAGTGCTGGGTTTTGATAGAACCTGTTCGGATAATTGTAAAACATCTTTTATCTCTATCAGGTTGATGTCTTCCCCTTTATGTAAGTAAAACTTGTTCTTACCTAAAGGCGCCCACATTTTAGGATTTGTCGGTCCGAATAAAGATATAGTTGGAGTATCGGTAGAAGCTGCAGCGTGCATCGGTCCTGTATCATTTGTGATAAATAAATCCGATTGCTCGATTAAAGCGGCAAGTAAAGACATTCCCGATTTATCGAAAACACTGAATTCCATTTCACATTTTCGTTTGATAAGATTTATAATCTCATCATCATCCTTTCCCCCGCGGCTCAAATAAAATTTCGGATTATACTTTTTGTGAAGAAGTAATATCAACCCGGCAAAATTATCATAATGCCAGCGGTTTTGAATTTTACCGGCTCCAACATGAAGCCCGATTACCGGAGCATTAGCTTCTCCCTGAATATGATTAATAATATTCTTCGCTTCCGATTTCTCATCCTCGTTGAAAAAAATAATCGGCTTTAGAATTTCTGTAGAAATGCCGAACGGTTCGATTATATCAAGATTTCGTCTTGCAGCGTGAGTATCTTCTTTCTGTCTCCAGTCAAGCGGTACTCTTTTATTAAATAGAAAAGATGCATGATTGATTTCACCGTTCAACGAAGCAGGTCCTACCCTGATACTGGATTTAGCCAATCTTGCAAGCAGATTGCTTGTAAAAGAGAGAGATGTAATTGAAGGAACAATTGCTAAATCATATTCTTTACGCAATACAGAAAACAAGCTACGGCAATACTTCCATTCAACTAATCTCTTTTTGTCGAAAACAAAAAGCTCATGTATAAAAGGATTTCTTTCAAGTGCTTTTTTATTTTGAGGGCTTACAATTGCGGTTATTACGGAACCGGGAAAATTTTCTTTCAACGCTCTGAATAACGGAGTAGCTACAATTAAATCACCGAGTTGGTTATGCTGCCTGATTACAATTATTTTTTTTATGGAAGAACCCAATTTTGTCCCCGGTGTTTCTTTAACACCTAAAAACAGTTTCAATAATGAATACAAAAGTCTTTCAGTTATTCTCATAAAAAACCTTTTTTATAATATGAGATTTTAAGCAACATTCTCCAGAGATAAAGTTTGGTCGTTGTGCTCTATTGCAGAGAGGAACTGTACGTTCTTATTTTTCTCTTTTGCAATTGAAAGAGCAAATTCAGATTCTGCTATATAGACAGTTTGGTCGTTTTTATCGGTATAAAGATAATTTGAGCGGATTCGTAAAAGTTCATCAATATCTTCAACCGATTTATAAACCAGCCAGAATGCTTTATATGCCGGCATTGAAATAAACTGTACGCTTGCACCGTACTCGTGAAGGAGCCTATATTTTAGAACGTCAAATTGCAGTTCACCGACAACGCCAATAACTTTTTTATTGGTTGAACTTTGAACGAACAACTGCGCTAATCCTTCATCGGTCAAATAACGGATTCCTTTTTCAAACTGCTTCGATTTAAACGGGTCATTGTTAATTACGATTCTAAAAATTTCGGGAGAGAACCTTGGAATTCCTTTGAACATCATTGATTCTCCTTCGGTTAAAGTATCACCTATTTTAAATGTACCTGAATCATACAAACCAATTACATCGCCGGGGAAAGCTTCTTCAACAAGAGTTTTACTTTGAGCCATAAAGGAAGCCGGGTTGGCGAACTTGATTTCCCTGTTCAACCGAACGTGATGGTAAAACTTATTCCTTTCAAACTTGCCCGAACAAACCCGGAGGAATGCAATTCTATCCCTGTGCTTCGGGTCCAAGTTCGCATGGATTTTAAAAATAAATCCGCTGAAATTTGAATCGGTTGGAGCAACAAACCCGTTTGTTGTTTCCCGTTTGGTAGGTGAAGGGGCAATCTCAACAAAAGTATCAAGAAGCTCTTTTACTCCGAAGTTATTTAACGCACTACCGAAGAATACCGGGGCAAGGGCTCCCGATAAATATTTCTCAATGTTAAAATCATCATAAATTCCATCAATCAACTGGATGTCGTGTCTTAGTTTTTCTGCATCACTTCCGAATGTCTTATCCAGTTCGGCATCCTCAAGCCCGTTAAAGACTTTTATATCTTCTTCAATTCTGGTTTTGTTTGAATTGTAAAAGGCGAAGTTGTTTTTATAAATATTATACACACCACGGAATTGAAATCCCATACCGAGCGGGTAAGTTAAAGGGCGAACTTTAATAGAAAGTTTGGATTCGATTTCATCAAGCAGTTCAACCGGGTCTTTCCCTTCTCTATCAAGTTTGTTTATAAATACGATAACCGGTGTATTTCTCATACGGCAAACACTCATAAGTTTTTCGGTTTGCTCTTCAACACCTTTAACACAATCAACAACAAGAATAACACTGTCAACCGCAGTCAATGTACGGTATGTGTCTTCAGCAAAGTCTTTATGTCCCGGTGTATCAAGAAGATTGACTTTGAAATTATTGTATTCAAAAGAAAGAACAGAGGTGGCAACCGAGATACCTCGTTGTTTTTCAATTTCAAGAAAATCCGATGCTGCCGTTTTCTTTATTTTATTCGATTTTACCGCGCCTGCAATTTGAATAGCACCGCTGTACAATAAAAGCTTTTCCGTTAATGTCGTTTTTCCAGCATCGGGGTGGCTTATAATTGCAAATGTTTTTCTTTTATTTATTTCTTCTACAAAACTCATTACTATCCGGGTATTATCCTTCGTTTAATTTTCTATCGGTTAAATAGGCTGCCGGGAAAAGTCTTCCCGCTTTGCTCAAATTGGAGTGGAAATTAAAAATTTTACTTTTTTCATGCTGCAAAGATAATAAAAAATTGTGTCCCGTATTGTAAGTTTTAACGCGTAAAAGAAGATTCGGGAGTGATGCGTTTTTTTGAACCTCTTCATACAAAAATCTTTTTTAAAGTCAACTTTTTTTTTCTCCCAAAATATTGTTAAACTTTGATTGTTTATTTCAGTTCACTTATAAATCTTTTCATAGAACGAATGTCTGATTTTATACATTTACATAATCACACTCATTACAGCCTACAGGACGGTGCATGCACTGTTGACAGTTTGATTGCAGCAGCTAAAAAACACAATATGGATGCAGTTGCACTTACTGACCACGGAGTTTTATACGGAATTCCCGAGTTTTATAGAAAAGCAAAAAAAGCAAGCATTAAACCGATTATCGGTATGGAGGCTTACATCGTTAAAGAAGGAAGCCGAACCGACCGAAAGAAAATTGAAGACATAACCGGGAAAAGGAAGAAAAAACATTACGACCATCTGATTCTGCTTGCAAAGAATTTTAAAGGATTTCAAAATCTTGTAAAACTTTCGAGTATCGGGTTTCTTGAAGGTTTCTATTATCGTCCCCGTATTGATCTTGAAGTGCTTAAAAAATACAGTGATGGATTAATATGTACTTCCGCATGTATTGGAGGGGTTGTTTCGGTTCATTTGAAAGAACGGGACTACGACAAAGCAAAAGAAGTTGCTGAAATTTATAAAAATATTTTCGGGGAAGATTTTTATCTCGAAATTCAAAACCACTATCTTGATGAAGAAAAACCGGTTCTCGAACTGATGCCGAAACTTGCCGAAGAACTAAATCTAAAAATTGTCGGTACAAATGATTGTCATTACATTAACAAAGAAGATGCGGTTGCTCATAATATACTTCTTTTACTCGGCGATAAAACCGGTGAAGTAGATTATAACAAGTTACGGTACGGGACTGATCAAATCTATTTTAAGTCCCAAGATGAAATGAAAGCAGCTTTTAAGGAGTTCCCTGAAGCTATAAAAACAACCCGTGAAATTACAGAGAAAATAAGTTTGGAATTCGATTCACTCGAAAACCATTTCCCGGTATTCCCGATACCTGAAGATTCACCCGCTAAAACTCTTGATGATTACCTGGAATTACTTGCAAGAGAGGGATTAAAAAATAAATTTGAAGAGATAACTCCCGGTATTGAAGATAGGCTGGTTTTTGAACTTCAAACAATAAAGCAAATGGGATTTTCCGGTTATTTTTTGATAGTACAGGATTTTATTAATGCTGCAAAAAAAATGTCTGTTTTTGTGGGACCGGGTAGAGGAAGTGCTGCCGGAAGTCTTGTGGCTTATACTTTAGGAATTACAAATATCGACCCGTTGAAGTATGATTTACTGTTCGAAAGATTTTTAAACCCGGCAAGAAATTCAATGCCTGATATCGACGTTGATTTTGCAGATGATAGACGCGGTGATGTAATTGAATATGTAAAGCAGAAATACGGCTCGGAGTGCGTCAGCCAGATTATCACATTCAATAGATTATCTTCAAAAGCTGTTCTTAGGGATGTTGCGCGTGTATTGAAAATTCCCATTCCTACGGTGAACAACATCACCAAACACATTCCGAGCAAATTCGGAAAAGTATATACTATTGACGAGTCAATAAAGGAAGTTCCTGAACTAAAGTGGATAAAATCTTCAAAAGACCCGCAGATTCTGAATCTTATTAAATACGCTAAAGTGCTTGAAGGTATGAATAGAAATGCCTCCAAACATGCTGCCGGTGTTGTTATTGCTCCAGCTGATGTAAGTAATTTTGTACCGCTTGCTTGTCCCGGTAACCAGGATGAAATCGTAACGCAGTTCAATATGAAAGAACTGGAAGATTTCGGTCTATTAAAGATGGACTTCCTCGGTTTAAGGACGCTTACGATCATAAAAGATACACTTCGTTTAATAAAGAAAAATTACAATAAAGAAATTGATATTGATGCTATCCCGCTGGATGATAAAAAATCTTACCAGATATTTTGTAAAGGACAAACGACAGGTATATTTCAGTTTGAATCTCCGCCGATGCGGGAGTACCTGAAGAAACTTCATCCTGCTTCAATAAACGACCTTGCAGCGATGAATGCCCTTTATCGTCCCGGTCCTATGGATTTTATTAACGATTATATCGATAGAAAATTCGGAAGGAAAAAACCGGATTACCTTCACCCCGTACTTGAAACGATTTTGAAGGAAACATACGGAATTATTGTTTACCAGGAGCAGGTAATTCAAATAGCAAACAAAGTAGCGGGAATGAGCCTTGCAGACGCAGACCTGCTTCGTAGAGCGATGGGAAAGAAAGATACCGCTGCAATGAAACAACAGATGGTTAAGTTTGTAGCGGGTGCTGTTGAAAAAGGAATTACGGAAAGTATTGCAACAAGTATTTTTGAAGCAATTGATAAATTTGCCAATTATGGTTTTAATAAAAGCCATGCAGTTGCTTATTCATTTGTTGCATATCAAACAGCGTATCTTAAGGCACATTACCCGGCAGAATTTTTAGCAGCCAACCTAACAAACGAATTCGGTAATAAAGATAAAGTTGCGAAATTCCTTGAAGACTGCAGGAAGCTGAAAGTAAGTGTTCTTCCGCCAAATGTTAATCGTCCTTCTGTTAAGTTTGATGTTGAAAAGGGGAAGATCCGGTTCGGGCTTTCAGCTATAAAAAATGTGGGTGTTCCGGCGATTAAAGAAATGATTAAGAAAAAGGAAGAACTCGGTAGGGACTTTACAAGTATTTTTGATTTCTGTTCCAATGTTGATACACGAACTGTAAACAAGCGTACGTTAGAGGGCTTGATTTTAGCGGGTGCTTTCGATTCAATTAATAAAAACAGGGCACAGTTGTTTGCTGCCGTTGAGATCGCTCTCGATTTCGGCTCGAAAATAAATTCCTTTAAAGAAAGAAACTCAAATAGTCTTTTCGGTGATGTGAATGAAGAAGTAAACTCGCTTGAACCGCCTCTTCCGATAATTGAAGATTGGAGCGAAACAGAGAAACTTGCAAGAGAGAGAGAGGTAATCGGTTTTTATGTTACCAACCATCCTTTAAAGAAATTTGAACTTGAGTATCGCTCCTTCGCAACAATTCATCTGGGGGAAACAGAAGATATGAACGATGTAGAGACTGTAAAAGCCTGCGGTGTTATAACCGATATTACAACTAAGATAGATAAAAGCGGGAGGACAATGGCGTTCTTCTCACTTGATGATCTATCAGGTTCGTGTGAATGCTTAATGTTCGCTTCTTCTTATGAAAAATATGGGAACCTTGTTCAAGCTGAAAGTCCTGTAATGATTCTCGGTAAACTTGAAAGCAGCGGAGATGCTGTTAAACTTCATGTTGAAGAAATTATACCGATTGATAAGGCAAGAGAAAAATACACGAAGTTCCTGAAGATTTCAGTTGATTCATCCCGTTCTGATGATACCGTTCTGATAAAAGTAAAGAACATACTTGAAAAGAATAAAGGTGATTATCCTGTTCTTATGGAGCTGATAAACAACGGTGCTGAGTGCAGGATATTCAATCTGAAACCATATAGGGTAAAAATTACTAACTCACTTCTAAAAGAACTTCAGAAACTTTTAGGTGAAGAATCGTTGTTATTAATATCAAAGTAAAATGAGTAACGTTTTTCTTGAATTAAATTATATCTTGTATCAGAAAATTCAATTTTGTATAATGCACCCCCAATATTTTGGTTTAGTAAGAGAGGGTTTTAATTAATGAGTTACAATAAAAATAAAAACTACTGGGCTTTAATTCTCGGTGCTTCATCCGGGTTCGGCGAAGC
>DAIRET010000057.1:0-15779 GCA_036795455.1 Ignavibacteriaceae bacterium | reverse complement strand
AATGAAGCTATTGTTGTCTACAAAAAAATGCTCGATTCGAATTTTGAAAGTGCAAATCTTTTCTATAATCTCGGTAACTGCTATTATCGACTTGACAAGTTAGGGTATGCAATTCTTTTTTATGAAAAAGGGAAGAAACTTTCTCCCGGTGATGATGACATTCATCATAATCTTCTTTTTGCAAGAAATAATACTATTGATAAAATAGAAACTCTTCCATCTATTTTTATTTTTGAATGGTGGGAAAGTTTGATCGCAGTCTTCTCGGTTGACGGCTGGACTTACTTATTGCTGTTATTTCTTTTCTTTTTACTGATCTCAATTTCAGTATTTCTTTTAACAAGAAACCCGCTATTCAACAGGTATTCATTCTTTTCAGGTCTTATTTCTTTTCTTTTATTGATTTTTACCCTTACTGTTTTATTAGTCAGGCTGAATACAGATGCTTCTCAACAGTATGGGGTAGTAATCGAAAGTGTGGTTGAAGTTAAAACTTCACCGGATAAAAGCAGCAAAAATGCTTTTATAATCCACGAAGGTTTAAAAAGCCGTATTGATGATAAACTTGACAACTGGTACAAGATTAAACTTGAGGATGGGAAAGTAGGCTGGATCGAAGAATCGAAGATCGGGTTGATTTAAAGAATCCTATCCTAATCGTAAAACATCATTTCATTGCATTTGTCCTCAACAAAGAATTTGAACTATACTACTTAAGACTATGTTGATAAGCTATAACCGCTTTTATTTTGGGTACATTAAAACGTACTTAAAAAACGGTAATAGAATCAATCCATATTAAATGTATAGAGAGGTAATAAATGAACAAATTCTTTTTGATGTTTTCGTTTTTATTCATAATGACAGTTACGGTTTCTGCACAATCAAGCGAATCAAAACAAGTAGAAGAAAAGGAACACGATTTTTGCGGGGTCCCGGATGATACTTCCGTTCCAATGGTTTTTACTTCCAATAAGAAGGATAATTCAAAAACTGTTATTATACAGGATGATAAAGGAAAAACAGAAAAGATTAATAAAGATAAACCGGTTAAAAATGACGGAAAAGTGGATGTGAAGAAAGACAAGATTAAAAAGGGGAAAGAAGGTTGCTGTGATTATGAAGTGGATGAAGGTAAACCTAAAAGTTAATTCATAATTTTGGTCAAAAAATAAAACTTTAACTTTACAGTTGCTTGTAAGGTTAAAGTTTTTTTTATTTTAAACAAAAGCCGGAAGCATTATCACACAAATAAGTTACTGACCGCTGCTTCCTTCCGGACCTGGCGGGGTTGGGTAAAAACTTGTTGAAATACTTCCGGTAAAATCGGTTGCAAAAATCCGAAAAAATATGCTTAAATGCAATCTAATAATAAATATTAGAGGAATTAATTTCCGCTGAATTGCATTTCAACTATCCTTATTTCCTGCGGGTACGATATATCTCCGATTGATGTAGAGACTACCGGCTTTGCATAAAGCGAAACGTTTGAATTTCCTTTCCCTATACCTCCGATACTCAAAGCTAAATTCAGAAGGTCATTATAACTCCCGTTTTGAACTACCTGGTACAAATCGAATCCAATGTTAAGTTGTATTATTGATGTTTGACCGGTTCCAGGCACAGTAACGGCAGAATTTATATTTCCTGTTACTACCTGTTTATCATTAACAAGAAACCTGTAAGGGAATGATTTGATGGTTGCATTAGTACTTGGATAACCACCAGAGCCATCATTAGGATTTTTTGCTTCCACATTTAGTGTAACGCTTAACGGTAAAGAACCCTTTGATACTGCCGAAGTAAGAGTAAGAACTTCACCGGCGGAAAAATCCTGTAATTTGTTTTTCCCCTGGACGTTCACGCCTGCAACTGAGATACTGCTTACACCGCTTAATTTAAATTGCAGCCTGGAAAGATTCACAAATGTTTTATAAACACCGCATCCTCCGCAAATTAATAAGAATGCTACTGCTATTAATAATACTTTTTTCATATCAACCTCTAAATTATAAGTTTACTTTCTTCAATGACTGTTCGATTTTTTCTATAATCTCATCGGCAACTCTTAATGCTTTTAAACCATCTGCTCCTGATACTGCCGGCTCCTCATTATTCAATACGCATTTGATAAAAAGGTCTAATTCATATTTCAGAGCATTCATTTCAATTACTTCCGGCTGTTCGTAAATTATTCTCTTTTTCTTTGAACCTATACCCATTTCTCCGAAATTAATATGAGCCGAATCAACAGTTTCTTCCGAGTCAATTAAACGGAAGACTTCCGAAACGCCGCTGTTGAAATCTAATGATACATAAGCATCTTTCTGGAATAAACGCATTTTTCTCATTTTCTTTTGTGATATTCTACTTGCAGTTACATTTGCCACCGCTCCGTTTTCAAACTCAATTCTTGCATTTGCAATATCAATTGTATCAGATACAACCGAGACACCGCTTGCATCAATTTTAAGCACATTGCTGTTTATAAGACTGAGTATAATATCGATATCATGTATCATTAAATCAAGTACTACAGCAACATCGGTACCGCGTGGGTTGAACTGCGCAAGCCTATCACTCTGAATGAATAACGGGTTACTGATGTATTTATCAACTGCAATTAGTGCAGGATTAAAACGCTCAATATGTCCGACCTGCAGTTTTAATTTATTATTAGCTGCAATTTGAACGATCTCTTCTGCTTCTTCTATTGTTGCAGTTATCGGTTTCTCTATAAAAACATTTACATTGTTTTCGAGGCATTCTTTTGCAATTTGATGATGAACACTCGTTACCGCAGCAATTGATACCGCATCTACTTTATCAATTAATTCATATAGATTAGAGAAATACTTCGTATTAAATTCACTTGCTATTGCCGAACCTTTTTCGCTGTCTATGTCAAAAACTCCTACAAGGTTAGCATTTTCAGTATTTGATAGAACTTTAGTGTGAAATTTTCCGAGATGCCCGGTACCGATAACACCTATGTTTAATTTTTTCATATTACCTGCTTTTGATTTTTGTATAACCGATTATTTTATCATAACCACCGTATTCGGGGTCTTTATAAAAAACGAAACAACTGTAGATATTGTTTGTTTCTAAAAAATTTCCTTCAAGAACTGTCCTGTTAATATTCGTTACTCTTCCATGTTCCAATTGCCCTGTTACATATTGATAATCATATAAACCGCGTTTTAGAAGTAAAGTTTTTGAATACAAACCATTCTCATTGTTTAGCCGGAATTCAGGAGCAACTTCCCAATTATTGAATGACCCTGTAATAAATATGTCCCCGGTGATGTTTTCCGGCGGACGGATTGAAAATGTAACATTTAGGTATTCTGCATAATCTTTACTAAACTGAACGAGCATGGACCCGCCGTTAAGATCGGGATTACCCAATTTGTAAAATCGGGATAACTCCAAACCATCAATTTGAGCTTTAACACTTTTTGAATTATAAAGATTTTCGTTCCGTAAGTCAACCTGTCTGTATTCGTTACCAGGTTTCATTTCACGCGATGTGAATGTAAAATTTCTATTCCCATCCCAGCTATAATACTTTTCAGACGAGGTTGTTTTTCTATCAACATAGATAGGATAATTGACTAATTGGTTTTCAACTATTTCAACTCCATCTACATAAAGAGGGAAAAACTCTTCGGGTAGATTAAAGGATGTTGATAAATTGAGTGTTCTGGCAAGGTCGGCAGGGAAGTATTCTTTATCGCTTAATATTTCGGTTTGTAGTTTAACTTTTGGAAAAAATGAAGGAATTACAACATAAAATTTCCCTTCTGCATAAACTTTTGATGTATCATTGTAATCCGTTATAAAGAATTTCCATTTGCCCGAGAATGGAAATTCAACGTAACCGCGAGCGTCAGGGTACTGAAGCTTATAATGATATTTAGCTTCCGATACTGTTACAGGGAGAAAAGAATACTCCAAGTTATAAGCCGAATTTTTCCCCCTGTTTTCTAAAAACGGATTATTGTAAGGAAACCAATTCACATCACAAAAACGAAATATAATTGCTATGTTGGGTAGAACCTCTGCTTTAAGATCAAATTCAATCGTTAAACAATTTTGATTTTCCGAATTGATTATTACTACCGGTAAGGCAATTTCATCATCGCATGTGTAAGACTTTAAACTTAGTACATCCACCTGGGCTTGTAATGAATTAAAAATGTAAAAAACTATAAATACGATTTTTTTCAAAAATCTACCTAGAAACTGAATATCTCAACGCATTTTATCGACTGGTAAGGGACAAAAATCTTCACTTCTTCTTTTTCTCTTCTGGCTTCTACCAACAGCCCGTCATCATAAACAGCAATTAGAGTACCGCTTTTAAAGACTATTTCATAAATAGGGGAGTTGGAATTGGGGTCAACAACAATTCCGTAGTTCTCGTGCATAGTTATATTTAATGTCTTTCCTACAAATTTATTCCATTCCATTTTCATGGTTACACCTAATAAAGTTCTTTTAGAAATGTTTGAATTTTTTGTTTATCCTTACAAAGATAATACTCATTTAGGAATTTTTCAGCCAATGACTTTTCGGATGCATTCAGAAAATTAATATAAACCGAAACTATTGCCGGCAGCATTCTTTTTGAAAAATTGCAGTCTCTATTCCTTTGCATTTGCAGAAACGAAATGAGTGCGTCATTCTCTAAAATGAAAACATCATACAACTCTTCATTAACGGAATAAATTTTTTCTCCTTCAAATGCGTAACAGTTTATCGGAGAGAAAACCGAATCGTTTTCCGCGGTTTTATTAAGGGAATCAAGCTCGGGGTAACCCGCTACAAGTACGGTTAGACTAATTTCGTCTGAGAAATAAAGATAAGGTTGGACAACTCCTGAATATACTGAATCAATTAAATATACTGTATCCGTTATATTATAGAGATAAGCGCTGTAAAAAACCGGATTTTCATTTTTTGAATCAACTACAAGTAATTCGTCTATTCCGTCGCCGTCAAAATCAACCAGAACATCTTCAGGGTTATTGAATGCTTTCTCATAAATTAAATTACCCGTATAATCGGTTACTGAAAGGATGGAATTATTCAACTTAATGTTGAATGAGATTGTAGTATCGTTTTGTGAATACATTACGATATTAACGAGGAAAAAAAACAGGAATATTTTAATAGTTTTGAAGACCATAATGATACCGAAATTAACTATCCAAATATAGTAAAAGTGCAAATAGATTATTACGTTTTCTGCACAAATATTTGGGCTTCTTATACATTACTTAAAGGACTCATTGTTTCTCAAAAGGGGGAAAAATTTCCCACTAACAGTAATTATTAGGAATGAAGCGGCAAAATAAGTTTAGTGATTTAATCAAATTTTGCACATTGTTAATTATTTCTACTATGGAATATTAATTGATGTGAAATATTAAACAGTTTAACTCGATAGAATGCTTAAAAAAACGATAGTCGCAGTATTCATTTTTATAACTTTACTTGGTTGTAGACTTTTAACTCATGCAAAATCTCCGGCAGAGGAGGAGGCAAATTGTCCTTATTGTTTTATAAACTTTGGGGATTTAAATAATTACTCAAGGAAAGCACACAAATTAAATCAACCCGGAGAAACTACCGGAATCTCATTTCTGAAGAACAATAAAAGTAAAAAACTATGAAGAAAACAATTACCTTTGCAATTTTATTTTTTACTGTTTCTTTTCAACTTTATCCTCAAAATGTAAACGGGCGGGTATCGTCCTCAATACTAACATTCGAAAGATTTGAATCAGAGAGTGTTTCAAATACCTATTTCAGAACATATCAGCTTCTTAATCTTAATATTAATTATGATAACTATTCGATAAGAACGTATATGAATCTTGAGGATGATGCACAAAAGAAATTGGAATTCGACCCCCGGTTAAGGCTATACAACCTGTATTTTGAAGCCCGTAACCTATTCGATATTGTTACAATTAAATTAGGGAGACAACCGATTTTTAATAGTATTACAGGCGGTTCTTTTGACGGTGTTACTCTCGGGTTTAAGTATGACGAATACAAATTAACAGCTTATTACGGTGGTAATGTCCCTGCATATCAGAAATTTGAAATAACTGATAAATGGAGCGATGACTTTTTACTCGGTGCGGATTTTTTAACAACAATTTTAAGTGATTTTACATTCGGGTTAAGCTATATTAACAAGCACTTCAAACCGTATGAGTACAATGCAATTAGGTATGACGATGATCTGAATCCGATTACTGTTCTTATCAGGAGTAAATCGCAGCAATACCATCTTGCTTCAGCTAAAGTTATTTATGAGCTACCTAATACTCTTGACCTTCATACAAAAGCCGAATATGATTTGAATTATAATCTTATATCCAGGGTTGAATTCGGCGGCGAATATTATTACAACAAAAAACTAAATTTCAACCTATATTATAATTACAGGGAACCTATGATTCGATATAATTCAATTTTCTCTGTTTTTGATTATGGTAATACGCAGGAAATTGAAGCCGGTGCGGGTTACAAAATTCTCGATTGGCTTTCGGTAAACGGAGCTTTCGGTTATGTAAACTATTCGGACGAGAATTCAAGTAGATTAAATATCGGGGTTTCTTCAAAGTACGGAACTCTGAGTTATAGAAAAACATTGGGATACGCCGGTGAACTGGATGCTCTTTCTCTCTATACTGCTTATTCCTTCCTTAATAATCTGATTACTCCTTCCATAGGATTATCATTAACAAAGTATAAGTTATCCAAAGATGATAATGCAAATGATCTTATTACTTTTTTGGGTGGAGTAAATGTAAGACCATGGAGAATGTTATCTGCGGACTTACAGGGACAGTTCCTGAAGAATAAAATATATAAGAATGATTTCAGACTGCTATTTAAAATTAACTATTGGTTCAATACAAACCTGGATTGGATGTAATATGAAAACAAAACATTTCTATTCAATTCTTGTAGTTGCTGTTGTTTCTTTGTTGACCTTCACTGCATTTTCTGTTGAAAGTGGTGATTCGCAGTGTAAAACAAACAAAGACAGAATCAAGTTTTCTCACAGCTTTCACAACGAATTAGTTGAATGTGCTGGATGCCATTCATCTGTTAAAGGTAGCAAATCTTTATCGGTTAGTTTGCTCCCTAAAAAAGAGGATTGTGTATCTTGTCATGATGTTGACGACTCAGACAATTGTATGACATGTCATTACGAGGATGTATATGAACCGCTTGTTCCTAAAAAGTCGAAGTTGATTTTCGACCATAACTTTCACTTAACTAAATATCAGAGTGAATGCTCCGAATGCCATAAAGGATTGGATGATGTGGATTATAGTATCGAATCCTCACTTGTTAATCCTACTATGGAGAACTGCTACCAATGTCATTCGGAAAGAAAAGTTGCAACAAATACATGTGAAGCATGCCATACTTCAACTACGGATTTAATACCGGTTGACCACAGGGTGAAAAACTTTGTTAAATTACATAAGTTTGCAGCCGAAAGAAGAAATGCAAATTGTGTAATGTGTCACGATAATAACACATGTGAGTCATGCCATTCGGCTACAAATAGAATGGTTGAAAACAATAGTGAAGTGAATTTCTTTCGACCGTATGAAAGCGGAGTTGCGTTAATTGATGGAGCTAAGCATCAGAAATTAAATAAGATACACGATCTTAATTATCGCTATACTCATGGGATTGATTTAAAGGGAAAAACTTCCGAATGTCAAACATGTCATCAAGTAGAAACGTTTTGTGTTGAATGCCATTCATCTACCGGCGGAGATTTTGCAATGGGTGGGATACTGCCTTCTACACATAAAAAACCGGGATTTTTTACAATTGGTGTTGGTTCCGGGGGAGGGGAGCACGCAAAACTTGCAAAACGTGATATAGAAAGATGTGCATCGTGCCACGATGTAAATGGGAACGATCCTAATTGTATTGCGTGCCACATGGACAATGATGGGATTAAAGGAACTAATCCCAAAACTCACGCAAGGAACTACATGAGTAATATTAAAGGAGATTGGCATTTTGATGATGGCGCTGTTTGTTTTAATTGCCATACGGATTCGGGAGCAAGATTTCGGCTAAAAGCAACCGGTTTCTGTAGTTATTGTCATAAAAACTAACTAATCAATGGTAGAATCATGAATAAGGTTTTATTACTATTTTTTTTAATTGCGATTGGCTTGCTGTTGGCGGCTTGTAGTAAACTCGAATCAAATATTGAACCGGTATCCATGCTTAGTATTCATAAAGCAGGTATAAACGATGCATCATCCATGGATTTTCATGGTAAATTATTGAAAGAAAAAAATTACAAGATGGATGAATGCCGCCAGTGTCATGGTGGTACGTTTTCCGGAGGCTATGTTGAAAAATCTTGTCTTGGATGTCATTCCTTCCCGGGTGGACCCGAGGCATGTAATACTTGCCACGGTACATTTGATGATCCAATGAGAAGTGCTCCTCCAAAGGATTTAAAGGATAATGTAGCAACGGATTTTAAAAGTGTAGGAGCACACACAATGCACTTATATGATAATACTCTGGGGAATACAGTGAAATGCTCTAATTGTCATAATGTTCCTATAAAAGTTAATGATGAGGGGCATATTGATAACTCAACAGGAGCAGAAGTAATTCTAAAGGGTTTATCAGTTAATAACATCGCTTTTAATGCCCAGTATGACCAGGCTACCGGAATTTGTTCTAATTCTTATTGTCATGGTAATTTCGAGTTTTATAGAGATTCCGCAGTCGTAGAAAATCGTTTTGCATATACTACTGAAAAAATGGTTGGATTGAAAAAAAGCGTGTTATGGACAAAAGTTGACCGTTCGGAAGTTCAGTGTGGTTCGTGCCACGGGTTACCGCCTGAAGGACATATCAGTGTTCCTCAGAATTCATGTTATATGTGCCATCAGGGAGTTATTGATTCCGATGGAAAAATTATTGACATTTCTAAACATATAAATGGAATAGCTAACGCCCGTGGGAATTAAAAATTATTGATAATGTCATACTTTTGAAAGTGAAATATGATTACAAAAAAAACAGCTACTAATGCAAAGCGTCTTGCTGCTCTTTCAACTGCCCTACTCAGCAATTGCTATGAAAAAGAAGAAAGATTAGCAAAAAAATATGGTTTGACACAAACTGAATATAGATGTATTCGGTATATTTATGAAAAACCGGATATAAAAAATAAAGATATGGCTCAAAAAATGAGCCTGAGCGCAAGCCGATTAACAAGAATTATTGATGGACTTGTAGAAAAGGATTATGTTATACGGGAGATTCTTCCCGCCGACCGTAGAAGTATGCGTATTTACTTCTCGGATAAAGGAAATGAATTAATTAAAAAAATGAATCTGGCTTATCTTAAAGTACATGAAGAAATTTTGTCTAATATTGATCCTGAATTGCATGAGAAACTGTTAATAGCAATGCAAAGTCTTCTTGATACACTCGAAAAATGGTTATCTGACAAGAATAATTAACAAATTACTATTTGCCGGGAAGGTTTTGTTTTAATTTCTCGTACGCTTGTATAAGGCTTTTTTTAGTTTTTAATAAGTCCTGCGAAAGTACTTTTATTTCTCCTATAACAGGCATAAAATTAGTATCACCATTCCACCTTGGTACTATATGAAAATGAATGTGATCATCAATCCCGGCACCGCTTACTTTTCCGAGGTTTGCCCCGATATTAAATCCATCCGGGTTACTTACTATTTTTAGTGCTTCAACTGCAAGCTGCAGTTTATCCATTATTTCAAGTTTCTCTTCTTTTGTTAAAGAATTAAAACTTGATGTGTGCCTGTTAGGAACAACCATCAAATGCCCGTTGTTGTATGGATAAAGATTAAGTACTGTAAATGTTGTTATTCCTTTTTCAACAACAAGGGATGTTTCATCTTCTACCATTTGAGAAACCGCATCACAAAAGATACAACCGCTTTTTTTAGTTTTTTCTTGAAATGATTCGATATACTGCGAACGCCATGGAGACCAAAGTTTTTCCATCAATCTGACCTTATAATATAAAAAAAAAGGGCGAAATGAATTTCGCCCGTAATATTAATTCCCTTCTTCTCGGGATTTCTTATACTCTTCTACAATTTTGTTTTCTACTTCTTTCGGCATTTCTTCATAGTTGGCAAATTTCATTTTAAATGAACCTCTGCCTGCCGTAAGACTTCTTAATGTAGAAGCATATTTATATAATTCCGCTAATGGAACAATCGCCTTAATTATTTGATAATTTCCGCTGCTGTCCATTCCAAGTATTTTTCCGCGTTTGCTTGAAATATCTCCCATAACGTCGCCCATGTTTTCTTCGGGAACGCGTACTTCAATTTCATAAAGCGGTTCCAAAAGAACGGGTTTTGCTTCCATGAAGGCTTTTTTAAAGCCCATTGAACCGGCAATCTTGAATGACATTTCATCGGAGTCAACGCTGTGATGCGAACCGTCAAACAAAGTTACTCTAACGTCGACAACTTTACACCCGGCAATAATACCTTTTTGCATCGATTCAACTACACCTTTTTCAACTGCAGGAATGAATCTTCCCGGAACTACTCCGCCGACTATTGCGTCAACGAATTCAAATCCGGTTCCTCTCGGTAACGGTTCAAGTTTTAAGTAGATATGTCCGAATTGTCCTCTTCCGCCCGATTGCTTTTTATGTTTGTATTCAGCGCTTTCACAGACACCTTTAATAGCTTCGCGGTAGGGGATTTTGGGTTCAATAAGGTCGACTTCTACGCCGTATCTTTCTTTAAGTCTCTTTACTGCAAGGGAAAGATGAAGTTCACCCTGTCCTGAAATAATCGTTTGTGAAAGTTCAGGGTCGAACTTAGTGTTGAATGACGGGTCTTCCTCGTGAATTGTATGTAAACCGTTTGCAATTTTATCTTCGTCTCCTTTTGCCTTGGGGAGAATTGCACCGGATATATTCGGCTCAGGGAAATTTACTTTCTCAATTTCAACCTGGAAATTGCTTGAAGCGAGGGTGTTGTTTGTATGACTGTCTTTTAGTTTTACAACAGCTCCAATATCTCCGGCTTGAACCGTTGCTATTTCTTTTCTTGTTCTTCCATTCAACATTGATAATTGACTCAATCTTTCCGTTTTACCGGACGAAATGTTGATAATATCCAATCCCGGTTGAACTTTACCGGAATAAACTCTGAAAAGAGAAAGTTCACCTACGTGTTGTTCCGCAACTGTTTTAAATATAAACATCACCGGTTCTCCTGTTACATCACAAGGAACTTTAACAACTGTATCTTTATCTTTTAATTTTGCTTCAACAGCGTTGCGGTCTTTAGGTGAAGGGAAATATTTCACAACAAAATCAAGAAAGTTATTTATTCCAACAGCTTTAGAAACCGAAAGAGCAAATACGGGAGCTAATCCAAGATTTACCATTGCAAGTTTTAATCCTTTTTCGATTTCTTCATCTGAAAGGGAACCTTCCTCGAAGTATTTATTCATTAATTCTTCATCCTGTTCGGCAATCTTCTCTATCAATTCTGTTCGGTATTGCTCTGCATTAGGGAGTAAATCAGCCGGGATATCTATTTCGGTTACGGTTTTGCTTCCGACTGCGCCGTATTTGTAGGCTTTCATTTTAATAACATCAATTACTGTATCGAAGTTGATGCCTTCGTGTGCAGGGAAAGTTACTACAACTGCATTTGGATTTATTTTATGTTTTGCTTCTTCATATACTTCTGTAAAACGGGATCTTTCATTATCGCATTTATTTATCAGAATGGAGAAGGGCATTTTCTTATCATCAACAAATTGATGTGTAATTTCGGAACCGACTTCGACTCCTTCAACTGCTTTCAGCATTAAGACTGCAGTATCACACACTTGAAGTCCTGCTACAACTTCTCCGGTAAAATCGGAATAACCGGGAGTATCTATAAAATTGATTTTTGTTCCTTGCCACTCAAGGTGCATTAAAGACAACGAGATCGAAAATTGTCTTTCTACTTCATTTGAAGTATAATCTGATACTGTATTCCCCTCGGCAATAGAGCCTATTCTATTAATTTCTCCGGCAGTGTATAGCATTAATTCGGAAAGGGAAGTTTTACCACTTCCACCGTGACCGATAAACGTAATATTCCGGATGGTTTCTGGACCATATTCTTTCACTGTTTCTACTCCTTAATTGAATTAAATTTACTGGATGTTTATCTTCTAAATAATGATTGCCAAAAGGCAGATAATCCTTTTTTTATCGCTTCAAGATTTTGGAAGAGATTGTTGGCCGGACCTTCCACTGTGTCCCTTATTTTTTTTTCAAAATTGAATAAACCTTCCACTCTCTCTTTTACTTCGTCAACTATCCATCGGGTTTTGTCAAGTTGCGATTGAACTTCGTTAGATAACTTTACAATCGAACCGCTCAATACTTGAAGCGAATCGAGTAACGGGTTTATCTGGTTTGTAAGTTTATTCAATTCTTCTTTAATCTCTTTTACAGAATCGGTAATTCTTCCGATGTAAATTATCAAAAAAACGCAAAGCGCCGAAGCAGATAACAATAAGATTATCTGGGCAATTTCAATAACACTCATATTAGTACGTTATTTTATGAATTCTTAGTTTCTTTATAGGCATCAACACCCGCTTTAACGGCTGTTTTAATCCTTGCAGATTCCTGGGATAAAGTCTCTTTTCCCGAAGCAATTGCACCGGAAGCTTTTTCTTTAGCTTCTGAAAAAACTTTTTCTGCATCTTTAATTAGCTCATCTGCTTTTGTTTTTGCTTCGGAAATTAGTTTTTCCGACTTTGATTTTCCTTCATTAAGCATTTGATTTGCTTTCCCTTTTGCAACATCAATATATTTTTCTGCTTCATCGATTAATTCGTCGGTTTTTCCTTTAATATCTTTCCTTAATTCTTTTCCGCTTTTGGGAGCAAAAAGAAGAGCAACCGCAGCACCAACGATGCCGCCGGTCAAAAACCCGATCAATAACCCTTTTCCTAAATTACTTTCTTTTGACATAAGTACTCCATTATTTATATAAGTTTTTGATTTAATATAGCTACAGTCGTTATTAAAAGCAAGACATTGTATTGCTTTTAATACATATTTTTAACAATCTCTATTGCGAATTCACTTGTTTTAACTTCTTTAGCATCTTTCATTAACTCGGCAAAATCGAACGTTACAATTTTGGATTTTATTGTCCTTTTAAGGGCTTTCTCGATAAGTTCTGTAACATTGTGCCAGCCGATATAATCAAACATCATCAGCCCGGAAAGAATAACCGAACTCGGATTAACTTTATCCAACCCTGCAAATTTAGGAGCGGTTCCGTGTGTTGCTTCAAAAATTGCAGTGTTGTAACTTAAGTTCGCACCCGGAGCAATTCCAAGTCCTCCAACCTGGGCAGCGGCAGCATCTGAAAGATAATCGCCGTTCAGATTAGGTGTGGCAAGTACCTCATATTCAGCCGGTCTTAGCAATAACTCCTGGAACATATTGTCGGCAATTCTGTCTTTGATTACTATTTTATCATCCGGTTGTCTACCGTTGTATTTAGACTGGAGTTCTTTTTCAGTAATCGTATAAGTATCGAATTCTTCTTTTGCAACTTCGTAACCCCACTCCATAAAAGAGCCTTCGGTAAATTTCATAATATTACCTTTGTGAACCAGGGTAATCGAACGGCGGTTTTTAGCAATAGCATATTCAATTGCCTTTCTTACCAATCTTTTAGAACCGAACCGGCTCATCGGTTTAATACCAATACTTGATGGTTTTCTGATACTTTGATCGAATTTTCTGTTTATATAATTAATCAGCTCATCCGATTCTTTGGTTCCGGATCTGAATTCAATTCCTGAATACACATCCTCGGTATTTTCTCTGAAAATCACTATGTCAAGATCTTGCGGTCTTTTCATCGGGCTTGGAACCCCGGTATAATATTTCACGGGACGAACACATGCAAATAGATCCAGCAATTGACGTAATGCAACATTTAGGCTTCTTATTCCGCCCCCGACAGGAGTTGTTAAAGGACCTTTAATAGCAACACTAAATTCTTTTATAGCTTCTACCGTCTCTTCCGGCAGCCATTTATTCTTACCATAAACCTTTAAAGCTTTTTCCCCGGCAAATACTTCTACCCATGCAATTTTTTTCTTACCATTAAATGCTTTTTTTACAGCTTCATCAAAAACAAGTTTGGAAGCCCGCCAAATATCGGGACCAATTCCATCTCCTTCAATGAACAAAATGATCGGGTTATCCGGTACTACCAAACTCCCGTTTTCAATTTTAATCTTAACACCCTCTAATGGTACACTAATTTTTTTGAACTTTTTCATTGCCATCTTTTAAATAATTATTCATTAAAATTATCTACCGTTATTCTACCGTACCTTTTTTGATAAAACAACACGCTTATTATGCCGACAAGTACTGCGAACCAAAGGGTTGCAGCGCGAATAATAAATGTTGAAGCTACCGACACATCGATTGTAGCTAATCCGTTTTCAACAAGAAGAAAAGTAAGGGATCCTTCGGTTACTCCCAGTCCACCGGGCAGCATTGTAATTGCTCCTACAATTGTTGCAAAAGCGTAGCTGAATGATGCCCAAATTATAGAAACATCTACCTTAAAATTAATGAGAATAATATAATATCCCAAACATTCAAGGAACCATGAAATTAAACTGAAGGTACTCATTAAAAACAAAGGTTTTGGTTTCAACAATATGTATGAACTTTCATATGCGCTGTTAATACTGGAAAGGAATTTTTGTAAAACTTTAATCTTTACAAGCAGGGAAATCATTTTTAACGAAAGTGTTTTGTTTGATATTATTACTACAAGCAGAATAAAAAACAACCCGACGATAATTACTATCATTCTACCATAATCGAAAATGTAAGCCCCTATCAATGCAATAAGAATGAGGGAAAGGAAATCAGTTATTCGTTCAACAAGGATTATTGGAGCAGTTTTACTTATCGGTTCCCCGGTAACCTGCTTTACAAGATATGATTTGAGGAGCTCACCCATTTTTCCCGGTGTAACACTCATTATCAGTCCCGACATAAAAATAGAGAATGAATCTATTTTCTTTATTTTAACATTTAAAACAGAGAGATAGTAATCCCATTTTATAAAACGGGAAATGTAGTTTAAAAAAGATAGCAGTAATACAAGCGGAATAAGGAACCACTCAAATTGAGCGAAAGCAAAAATTACCTGGTTGTAATCCGCATAGATTGTAAATGCAAGATAAATTAATCCGGCAACTCCTAATGAAATGAATAACTTCTTTTTAATCTTCTCTAACAATCAGATTACTCTTAATATTGATTGGTAAACTTTTGTTAAAGGTAAACCGACTACGTTGTAGTAGCAGCCGTTAATTTTTTTGATGAACACTGCACCGTAATCATCCTGGATACCATAAGCACCTGCTTTGTCCATGGGACTGCCTGATTTAATATAATCCCAAATTTCATCTTTGCCGAGTTTACGGAATGTAATATCCGTTTTTTCAAAATCATTAATAAGTTTATTATTAACCGAGTTAAAAATGCAAAAGCCTGTATAAACGGTATGTGTTTTATTACTTAAGAAAGATAGCATTTTATATGCATCATTCTCATCAACGGGTTTGTTTAATACTTTATTCTTATAAACAACTATTGTGTCGGCTGTGATGTAGATACCTTTTCTTTTCCGTTT
>DAIRET010000255.1:0-3191 GCA_036795455.1 Ignavibacteriaceae bacterium | reverse complement strand
TTTTAATTGAGACTAAGAAGTATTTCTTTTAGTTTACTTAAGTTTAGTTCCCAATCATGCTTTTTCTGACGCTCTTTTTCAACTACATCAACCGGAGCATTTTTAACAAAACTTTCGTTCGATAGTTTTTTAGTAACACCGGTCAATGCACCTTCAATACGTTGAATCTCTTTCTGAATCCTACTCTTTTCTACTTCAAGGTCTATCAAACCTTCCAGCGGAATATAAATATCGCATCCCTTTACAACTGCCGAAGCCGATTTTGAAGGTTTTTCTATTCCCGTTCCGACTTCAATTTCAGAGGCTTTGGCGAGTTTCTTAATATACTCAAGATTGCCGGGCTGCAGTAAATCGGTTTTTATTTTAATGCTAAGCTGTTTTGACGGAGGAATATTCATTTCTCCACGAATGTTCCTAATTGCTGAAATAAGTTCCTGGATAAATTCCATTTCCTTTTCGGCACCGGGATTAGATTTGCTTTCGTCAACTTCAGGGAATCTCGAAGTTGAAATGCTCTCCCCTTCTTTTCTCTCTTTCATAAGATTCCATAATTCTTCCGTAATGAAAGGCATAAACGGATGAATTATTTTCAGCAGTTCTTCAAAAAGATTCAACGCTCTGCCGAGTGCAGCCGATTTAACTTCTTCATTATCCGAATAGAGTTTGCTCTTAATCAACTCAATGTACCAATCACAGAAATCGTTCCATACAACCGAGTAAACTATTTTAATTGCATTATTGATTTCAAACTTATCCATAGCGGAATTAAATTGCTGCAAAGCTGTATTGAATCTTGAACTCATCCAGTTATCGATAAAATCGATATGCTTCCCGTTAAGCGAAGCATCAAGTTTGATATTCTCCGCATTCATCAAAAGAAATCTGCCTGCATTCCAGAGTTTATTCGCAAAGTTACGCCCGATTTCACATTTATCTTCACTGAAAAGAACATCCTGTCCCAGCGGTGCAAGATAGATAACTGTAAAACGTAATGCGTCGGCTCCGTAATTTTTAATTACTACAAGCGGGTCGGGTGAATTACCGAGCGACTTACTCATCTTTCTTCCCTGCGAATCACGAATTATACTTGTAAAATAGACATCGTTAAAAGGAATAGCTTTTTTAAAATGAAGCCCTGCAATAATCATTCTTGCAACCCAAAAGAAAATAATATCGGGAGCAGTAACAAGCGTGTTTGTAGGATAATAATATTTTTGTTCTTCTTCAGTTTTGAAAACGCCGTGAGCCCAAAGCCAGCTTGAAGCCCATGTATCAAGAACATCATCATCCTGTTTCAAATCATTTGAACCGCAGTAAGGACATTTTTCAGGTTTATCGATTGCGACAACCGGGTTTTTACATCCGGGTTTTTCCTGTGCATTACAATACCAAACCGGGATACGATGCCCCCACCATAATTGGCGAGAGATACACCAATCGCGGATATTCGTCATCCAGTGTTCATAAGTTTTCGTCCAGTGTGAAGGATGGAATTTTACTTCCCCTTTCTGAACCGCTTCCAGAGCCGGTTGCGAAAGTTCATCCATTTTCATAAACCACTGCTCGGATAAATACGGCTCTATCGGCACACCTCCCCTATCGGAATAACCGACATTGTTCTGGTAATCTTCAATTTTATGAAGCAGTCCCTGCTCTTCAAGTTTTGCAACTACTTTTTTACGTGCTTCAAATCTATCAAGATTTCTAAACTCTTCGGGTACATTACCGTTTGTTGAAGCATCGGGATTGAAAATGTTTACCATTTCAAGTTTATGACGCAATCCCATTTCATAATCGTTAAAATCGTGTGCGGGTGTAACTTTAACGGCACCCGTACCGAATTCCTTATCAACGTAGTTATCGGCAATTATTTCAATTTCTTTGTTGACTAAAGGTAAGATTGCATATTTACCAACCAGGTGTGTATATCTTTCATCAGCGGGATTAACTGCAATAGCAGTATCGCCGAGCATTGTTTCGGGACGCGTAGTTGCAACAATTATGAACTCATCCGAATCTTTAACCGGGTATTTTATATACCAAATTTTCCCGTTCATTGTTCTGTAAATTACTTCTTCATCCGAAATAGCAGATTTGGAAGCGGGGTCCCAATTCACAAGCCGGTAGCCTTTATAAATTTTTCCTTCGTTATAAAGAGCGGCGAATGCTTTCACAACTTCATTATAATACTCTTTATCGAGTGTAAATCTTTCTCTTTCCCAATCGCAGCTTACACCAAGTTTTTTCAACTGCTGGATTATTATACCGCCGTATTTCTCTTTCCATTCCCAGCAATGTTTAAGGAATTCATCTCTTCCGATAGTATGCTTATCAATTCCTTGTTCTTTCAGATAATTCATTACTTTAGTTTCCGTAGCGATTGAAGCATGGTCTGTACCCGGCACCCAGCACGCATTAAAGCCTTGCATTCTTTTCAAACGGATTAGAATATCCTGCAGTGTATTATTAAGGATGTGTCCCATAGTTAAACTCCCCGTAATGTTTGGCGGGGGGATAACAATAGTATAAGGCTCTTTTGAATTATCTATTTCTGAATGAAAAATCTTCTCTTTTTCCCAATAAGAATACCATTTATCTTCAACTTTAGAAGGTTCATATGCTTTTGGAATTTCTGTCATTAGTCCACCGGGTATTAATATTAATAATAAATTTAAGGTACAAATATAAAGAATTTTCAGAAGTTGGAAGGAAGTTATTTTGCCTGTAATTATAGACCGTTATAATGGTTTACAGGTCTTTGTAAAGGAGTATCGTTATTTCAGCATGATTTTTCGACGTTAGCGTGGATTAATTGTACGCTGATTTATTATGATTCATTATGATTTTTTATGATAAGTAGAAGCATCATGGTCATGGTTAAAACCGGCATTGATGGGGAGGGGTTACAAGTCCCGGTAATAAATTGCCGGGTTAAAGGATGGGGTAAAAACATCCAAGCCCCATGGGGGCGAGATGCTTATAGAATTGAATCAATCTGCAAATCCCAAGCTTCAGCCGGAGTAAAATGGACAAAAGATATTTGAAACCGGATAAATTGAAAGTCCATGCCGCTCCTACTGGAGCTGTGAATAATTATTATAATAAAAATACTATAAGCATATCACCCTAACGGGGTTTGAGAAATGAAATGCATAAGTTTAAGCCCCATGGGGGCGGGATGCTTATAGAAT
>DAIRET010000056.1:0-15898 GCA_036795455.1 Ignavibacteriaceae bacterium | reverse complement strand
AGTATAGTATAATTGAGTTTTAAATTGATGATCGGCTCCCAGGTAAAGCAATCCTGCTGCCGATGTAAGCACTTTCATATTTGATGCAGGGTGCAAGAGGAATTTGTTATTCTTCTGATATAGAACTTCGTTAGTTGATAAATTGTAAATATCAACCGCTGCAAGCGTAGTATCAAAAAAAGAATCTGTTAATAAATCCTCAATTTTATTTTGAACATTCTCAATTGATGATTGAGCAGTAAGCGTAACAGTTAATATTAAAAAAAAGAAAAAATTTCTCATTATCTGCCTTTGTTAGATTATAAAAATGATTATTTAAAAATATGGTCTTGCCCTGAAGTCAACACCTATTTCTTCTTCTGCAAATTTTTGAACTGCCGGAATATCAATTTCGTCAAGAGTTACGGCAGTCATTACAACTTTTTTAACGAATTGCTTTGCCTTCTTCGCAAAGTTTATCATTTCATAAAAATATTCAGGTTTAAGTCCCATTATTTCCGAATACTTTTGTGAATCCGTTGTGTTCAGACTTATTGAAACAATATCGATCAATCCTTCAAGTTCCGGGGTTATATCCCGCTTGTTTATTGCACTTCCGTGTCCATTAGTGTTAAGCCTTGTTGAACCACCATTCTTTTTAACATAAGCGGCGATTTCTTTAACTACATCCCATCTAATTGTAGGTTCACCGTAACCGCAAAAGACAATTTCTTTATAATGTTTCGGGTCGCCGATTTGTTCAATATACTTGGACGCCGGAGGTTCTTCCGATTTGTTCATTTTCAAATTATAACCGCTTATTACAGCTTCCCGTTTCCTATCGCAGAAAACACATTCTGCATTACATCTATTGGTTACATTAATATATAAAGAGTCTCTAATTTTATATGTAAAACTAATTGAATTAGTCTTACCTATACCAAACAATTTATATACATTTCCGGTTGTTATCCTTGCCAATTCTTCAACTTCAAGATTATAAATCTCCGCAATCTTCTCAGCGATAAATTTAATATATGAAGGTTCGTTTCTTTTTCCTCTGAACGGAACCGGTGTCATAAAAGGGGAGTCGGTTTCAAGTAAAATATCTTCGGGTGAAATTCCCTTAAGGATGTTCCGTAAGTAATCTGCTTTTTTGAATGTAATGTTTCCTGTAAAAGAGATGAAATGATTTAATTTTATCAATTCTTTTGCATCGCTTAACGAGCCGTTATAACAATGAAACTGTGCACGGATACCTCTTGCCGAGTAATCCCGCATAATTTCCATCATATCGTTATCGGCTTCCCGGTTATGAATAATCACCGGTAGATCAAGACTTAGTGCAAGATCAAGTTGTGCTTTGAAAGCTTCAATCTGCATCTCTTTTGGAGAAAAGTCGTAATGATAATCCAACCCGATTTCACCTATGGCGATTACTTTTTTATGTTTGGCAAGTTCTGCTATCTGTGGAATTAATTCCGGTGTCCATTCTTTAGTATCGTGCGGATGAATACCGATAGCGGCATAAATAAAATCGTATTTGTCTGCAAGACTTAATGCACCTGCTGCACTTGCAAGGTCTGTCGAGGGAATAATAATATAATCTACTTTTTCTGCTTTTGCTCTCTCAATTACGCCGGGAAGATCATCGTTATAATTTGGAAAGAAAAGATGTGCATGTGTATCTATAAACATTTTTTGTCCGTATTTATATAAAAACTAATTCAAACTTATAAAGAATCCTTGAAAGAGGCAAAATTAAAACTTAACAAAATCATAGAATGCAGCGTTAATTAAACTGCCGCGATTATCATCGCTTGTTTTGTTAAACTTGTTCTCGATGAATTTAACTCTATCCGCATCACTTATCTTTACCGGGGTTAGTGTAATTGAGTTGATTCCCGGTAAAAGAAAACTAAACAGTTTTCCGGCAGCCGAATTATCACTATAAAAATTGAATACGCTAATAGAACCCGTACTAAGTGAATTCATTTCCGAAATCTTAATATCCTTCTCAATATTGTTCCCCGGACTAAGTTTTAAGTAAGAATTGTTCGGCTCTTCAATACTGAAGAAAACATCGGAAAAAAGAAATAAATTTCTAAATTGTTCATCAATAAGTTTACTCTTCGTCTGGTCGGAAGCTTTTTCAAACTTAACTTCAGGTATTTTCGGAACTTTAATAGTCAGTGAATCAAATATAGCCACACTGTTCATTCCGACTTTGAATTTACTACTACTCTTAAAACCACCGAAGTACTTCACTTGCCACTTTTCTGATATTGGTTTCGAGTTCTCATCAATAAGCGAATGGAACGGAATATAGTTCAAATAACTTGATTGGTCGTTTAATGTTAATATGAAAATCTCATTATACTTTTTCAGTGATTGCTCAAGTGGTTTGAATACTCTTACGTACAATCCTTTTAGAATTGGTTCGGCTTCAGTTATATTGTTGTTTGTTATAGCACCCGATAATGTAAAAACCTGTCCTTTTAATCCTGATTCCGAAAGGAATGTTTGTTTATGTTCAATCCCGGTTTTCCCGATTATAAAAGTATGAAGCGTGTCCTTGCCGATATAAAAAGTAAGTAATGCTTTTTTATCTCCAATCTTTTTTTGAATTGAAGAGAGTGTATAATCTTTAATATTGTATAAGGAGTAGAGATGAGCCAATAGTTTATCGCTGTTGAACTGCTCCTTTTTCTCTTTCAGTATGTTTTTTATGTTTTTAATTTTAGTGTCATTCTTAGTTGAACCGGTTTTTGAAAGCTCGTTTGTTAGTTCAAGCAGTAAGAAGTCTTTCTCTCTAACATTTAGCCGGATGTTCTCAATTTCTTCGTTAAGTTTAACATCTTTCTGCCGTATCGTGTTTAAACTATTAACATAATCACGTACCTGGTAACCCGTAAACAAAACCGAATATTCCGTAACCTTTTTATATTCCTTTGTTGAAATAAGTACCCGGTAAAGATCATTATAGTTGAAAACATCGGGGGAGAGGCACAATAACTCGGAGTATTTATTTTTTAATGATGGTGAATTATCAACCAATAGAGTAATTATTGTTGATGCTAAAGAGACGGCTTCTTTCTTATTGTTCAACTCCAATTCGCATATCATCTGCCCGGATAAAGCATTTAATTTGCCGGGTTGGTAAGAAATCTTTTCAAAATCGGCGGCAATATCTTCAAATGAATCTTTAGCTTCATCAAGTAGTTCTTTATCCTCTTCAAGCAATCCTTTAAGGTACTGTGCCGAAGCAAGTTTTAAAGATATAAACGAAGAGATCACTCCATTACCGCTTTTTCCATTTTGAATTAATGATTCCTTGTAGAAATTAATAGCTTGAGTATAATCAAACTGGCGGAGATAAACGTCCGCAATGTTATTTAGTATAACAGACTCCAGAACTATATCTTCTACAATTTTTGCCTGTGAAAGAGCTGAGTTCAGGATTGTAAGAGCATCGGAGTAGTTTCCGTTTTTGAAATAAATAATACCGAGATAATTTAAGATTTCTGTTGATTGGAATTTCAAAGAAAGCTCTTCGGATAGAGTATAAGCCGAGTTAAATGTGTTTAATGCGTCCGTATAAGAGCCGTATCTCAAAAACGATTCACCGATTTTGATTGTCGCAGCAAGTTCACCGTCTAGACTCCCGATTATCTCGTAATTATTATATGCCCGGTTGAAATACTCGAAAGCTGATTTGAATTCTTTATTCTCAAGGAATAGGCTTCCGATGTTCATTAAAGCGATTGCCTCGCCCTCTTTGTCGGCAGATATCTGTCCTGTTAAAAGTGCGGAGCGGTAGCTTTCCAATGCTTTTGTAATATTCCCGAGGCTGGCGTAAATGTTCCCGATATTATTATCAGCCATCCCCTGGCTTCTTCTATTGAATTTACTCTTGAATAACTCTTTAGCTTTTTCGTAGTGAGAGACGGCAGTTACATAATCACTGTTTTCAAATGAAATCAAGCCAAGGTACAAATAGCAATCACCGCTTTTGTCCGAAAGTTTTAACTCGTTTTCTATTTTAATAACTTCATTAAAAAGGTTAGCTGCATTTTTCAGGTAACCACGCTCGTAATAATCAATTGCATTATCGAAATATTTGATCGATTCATCCCTAAGTTCCATAGGGGATTTACTACACCCTGAAAAAAGTAAAGGGAGGAAGCAGATAAGAAAAAACTTATTTAAGAGATTTGAATAAAGGTAATCTTTCATCGGTTCTAAAATCTTTTGTAATTGTTATAATTTCTGAAGAGTCTACATTAATTTTTCTGATATACCCGTTTCCGTTTTGATGGATTGCTGTGTAAAAAATAAATTGATCGGTTTCATCAAAAGTGAACTGGGGATAAGCCTGGTCGGTAAATCCGGCATCATTGGCAAGCAGAAAAAATTTGTTGATTGTAATGTCGTATAAAATTAAATCCGCTAAAAACATATCGGACTCAATTGTTTGAAGTGAATCCGGTTTAATTCTTAAAAATGCTAATTTGTTACCGTCGTTGCTCCAATGGGGAACCACACACATTTCATCCGGAAGTGTTAGTTGGTAATCATCACTTGTTGATGTACTGCTGTCCGTTATAAAAACAGAATAAGTCCCATTCTCAAGCTGTTTATTATAAAGAATTTTTCCGCCGTTGTTTTGTTCAAGCGGATGATAAATATTCTTGCCGAAAATGTAGATGCTGTCCATGTATAAATTAAACAAATAGCAAGTTTGCTTTTCAATATCATAAAATGAAATAACCGAATCATTCTTCATCCATGTGATTGTAACTTCTGTCCATGGGTCTACAGAGACTTGTTTAAATAGCTTCCCGCTGCTGTCGTAAACCGCAATACCGTCCTGGTTGTAGAATGCGAACATGCTGTGATTTTTACTGGTGGATGCCCTAAAACCTGGAGCTATTTTCGTGAGGTCGTCTCCGTGTGAATCGCATACCCAGATAAGATTTGCACTATTATAGATTATTTTATTACTGAACCAAACCGGCAGGTATGTGCGGTTAAATCCGATGTCTATTTTGTTCTCACCGTCGTCATCCGAAATTGCAGCTCGCACTTCATCGTTTTTGTAATCGACATAAGTGAACAGTATTTTATTCTGTGAAAACCCAGTTTGAATAAGCAGGATGAGAAAAAGTATAATCGTTCTCCTTGTATTCACTCTAAACAACTTCTCCCATTAATATTGCTTTTTCGCTTTTGGAATTACAATACTCAATTAATTTTTCGCTTTCGTCTTTAGAGACTATTGCAATCAATCCGATTCCGAGATTAAACACTTCACGCATCTCGTTTATTTCAATACTTCCCGTTTGTTGAATCAATTTAAATATTGGTGGAATTTCCCATGCTTCCCAGTTGATACTCAAACTTAAACCTTTAGGAATAATCCGCATTGTATTACCTATTATTCCGCCGCCGGTAATGTGCGATAATCCCTTTATTACAAATTGTTTTTTCATGTCTTGAATCAACGGCAGGTAAGACTTGTGTACTTTAAGCAACTCTTCGCCGATAGTGTTGTTTACCAATTCATTAAAATCTTCCGGTTTATATTTTGGAAATAAAACCTTTCGTGCAAGCGAATACCCGTTTGTATGCAAACCGGTTGAAGGAAATCCGATTAACTTATCACCCTTGCTAATATGTTTACCGTTGATAATCTCTTCTTTTTCGACAACACCAACGATTGTCCCGGAAATATCATATTCATCTTCGGCATAAAACCCCGGCATCTCGGCTGTTTCGCCTCCGATTAAAGCACAACCGTTTTCTTTACATGCAACTGCAAACCCTTCTATTATTTTTTCAGCTACGTCGGGTTTTAATTTTCCTACTGCAAGATAGTCGAGAAAAAATAATGGTTTCGCTCCGCATACGGCAATATCATTAACACAGTGATTAACAAGATCCTGTCCTACTGTGTTGTGCTTATTCATCATGAAAGCGATTTTTAATTTTGTTCCTACTCCATCAACGCTTGATACAAGCACGGGATTTTTGTATCCCGATTTATCTATTTCAAAAAAACCGCCGAACATTCCAATATCAGACAGCACATTTTTATTGAATGTTGACTTTGCAAGTCCTTTTATTCTTTTAACTGTTTCTTCTCCGGCTTCAATACTTACTCCGGCGGATTTATAAGTTTCACTCATTCATTTATTCCTTAAAGTCATAGATTATGGTAGCAATGTAAAAAAAGTAGGGGTTGTCATTTAATTTTTGCTTAAGTGATTTTGTAGTTTATAAACGAGAAATATTTAATGAAAAATCTTTTTTCCGCTGCAAAAATAGTAAAGCAGAAAAAACACAAAATCTTTTCGACAACCCTTTCAAAAATAAGAGAAGTAAGGGGATTTAGAAAGGAATATCCTACCAGCTTTCCGGATTTTTAAAGAATTCATCTATTGCTTTCGATGCAGTTCGTCCTGCTCCCATTGCAAGTATTACTGTAGCACCGCCGGTTACAATATCACCGCCTGCAAATACGCCTTTCTTAGAAGTTTTCATTGTAGTTTGGTCAACAAGAATATTACCCCATTTGTTGAACTGTAAATCCGGTGTCGTTTTTTGAATTATCGGGTTTGAACCGTTACCGATTGCCACTACAGTCATATCGATATCAAGTACATACTCCGAGCCTTGAATTGGGACAGGTCTGCGTCTTCCGGATGCATCCGGTTCACCTAATTCCATTTTCTGAAGTTTAACTGACTTTAACCAGCCGTTCTCATCGCCGATAAATTCGAGCGGGTTTGTAAGAAGAATAAATTCTATTCCTTCCTCTTTTGCGTGATGAACTTCTTCTTTTCTTGCGGGCATCTCAACTTCTGAGCGGCGATAAATTATATACGCATTTTTTGCTCCAAGCCTTTTTGAAGTCCGGACTGCATCCATTGCTGTATTCCCGCCGCCGAATACCGCAACGTTTTTATCTTTTACATTGAATACAGGCGTATCATATTCAGGAAAGCGGTATGCTTTCATCAGGTTTACGCGGGTAAGAAATTCGTTTGCCGAATAGACTCCGTTTAAGTTTTCTCCCGGGATGTTCATAAAGTAGGGGAGACCGGCGCCGACTGCAAGGAATACTGCATCATAACCGTTTTCAATTAATTCATCCACAGTATCCGTCATACCGATAATCGCATTTGTTTTGAATTCAACTCCAAGTGCGGTTAAAGCATCTACTTCAGCTTTTACAATTGTTTTAGGGAGCCGGAATTCAGGTATTCCGTAAATCAATACTCCACCAATATCATGCAGTGCTTCGAATACTGTAACTTCATGTCCCATCTGGATTAAATCACCTGCACAGCTTAATCCGGCGGGACCACTTCCGACTACTGCAACTTTTTTCCCGGTTTTCGGTTTAACTTCCGGTGTTCTGATCCCGACTGTTTCTCTTTCGTAATCTGCAACAAATCTTTCAAGTCTGCCGATTGCAACCGGTTCACCTTTTTTACCGATAACACATTTTACTTCGCACTGTTCTTCCTGCGGACAAACTCTACCGCAAATTGCAGGAAGTACATTATCTTCTTTTATTTTTGCTGCTGCACCAAGGAAATCTCCATCCGCCACTAATTGAATGAAGTCCTGTATTTTTACTCCCACCGGGCAGCCTTCTACGCAAACCGGTTTCGGGCATTGAATGCAACGCAATGCTTCAAGTCTTGCAAGTTCTTCCGTGAATCCGAGATTAACTTCTTTGAAATTGTTCATTCTTTCTATACCCGGTTGTTCCGGCATCGGTTGACGCGGAATTTTCATCCTATCTTTTTTTGAAATTTCGTTCATGTAAAATCCTTTATACCAGTTTTAGATGTGATTGTTAATTCTGTTCAACTTCTTCAATTGCTTTTTCAAGTTTGCATTGATATTCATGCATTGAAGTCTTTTCTTCAATGTTATAAGTCCTATTCCGTTTCATTAATAGTTCGAAATCAACTTTGTGTGCATCGAATTCGGGACCGTCAACACAAACGAAAACAGTTTTATTATCAACTGTAGCACGGCAACCGCCGCACATCCCGGTTCCATCCACCATTACTGGATTCAAACTTACTACGGTTTGTATTCCGTATGGTCTGGTTGTTTCTGCAACTGCACGCATCATCGGGATTGGACCGATAGCAAGAACGAAATCTATTTTCTCTCCCGAATCAATTAACTCTTTCAGTTTGTCGGTTACCAATCCTTTGGAGCCGTAACTGCCGTCGTCCGTTGTAATATAAACTTGATCGGCAACCTGTCTCATTTCATTTTCAAGGATAACGAGCTCTTTGTTTCTTCCTCCGATAATCGATATTGTTTTGTTCCCCGCCTGCTTTAATGCAACTGCCGTCGGGTATGCTATTGCAGTTCCTACTCCGCCGCCGATACTAACTGCCGTCCCGAACTTTTCGATATGCGACGGCTTTCCGAGAGGACCGACAACATCAAGAAAATAATCACCCGTGTTTAACGAATTGATTGCTTTTGTTGTTTTACCCACACCCTGAACAATAATTGTGATTGTTCCTTCTTCACTATTTGAGTCTGCAATCGTTAATGGAATCCTTTCACCGTGATCCGAAATGCGTACTATTACAAATTGTCCCGCTTTTCTTTTTAATGCGATTTTTGGTGCGTGGATAACAAATTTTTTTACATCGGGGGCTAAAAATTCAGCGTGTTTTATTTGGTGCATAACGAGTAATTATTTTGTGAGTAAATTTCTGTCAGCCAAAGATAAAAAAAATCCATGAAACGAGTAAATAATAAAAATTGTTAAATCCTTGCAAAATTTTTATTACAAAATGGTGGAGTGAAGGAGTAATGACCTGTACCCGGACGGAAGCCCCGGAAAGCAAATCAGAACAATTGACAAAGAAAAAAGGCAAATCACAAAACCCGGCTTCTTAAATAAATCTAAAATGAACGAAATAGATAAAGCATTAAAAATTTCTCTTTCGCTTCAATAATAAAAACCTAAAGTGAATTCCCGGCTTGTTACTTTGCGGCTTCCGAGCCTTGAGTATAGGTTAGCTGTTTTTAATAACTATGTAAATACTTTTAAAAGTACATTTGCTAAAAACCGGAGTTGATAGGTTGAAAACTATTCCAACTACCGGTATAAGCATCAATAAAAGCCGGAAATATTCCGGTTAAAATATCTAATATTAACCAGGTGCCAACTATTTTAGGATAAATTTCAACTTTCCTTTCATTGTCGTTGGACTTTAAAACTAAAATATGGTTTTTATTTGTTCTAAGACTTATAGTTTTTATTTCTTTATTCTCAAACTTTTTTGATTTTTCAGAAAATTGCCTTACTGTTCTGCTTGATACCGGAATTTCAATACCTTCATTAGAGTATACTTTTATATCCCCGGGAGCATTAACCAAATCTACTCTATCTTCATAGCCCCTAAGAACTGTTGCGCAACCACCGAATAGAAATATTACTATTACAATTGGAATCAAAAACCGAAACATAATTTTTCTCATTTCTATTTCTCCTTTATATTTTTGAGAAATGCCTAACGACGTCGTCTATTGAAAAGTGTGAAACATCCTTCGGAAAAGTCCCCCCAAAAGGAATATGCTATGTAGGGGCAGGCAAGATAAAAAAGTATTCCTGTGGATGACAATCCATTAATTCCCTTTTGCAAATTGAGAAAAAGCACTAAATGTTGTGTCTAATTCAACTAGGGATAATTTTAGTAATATCTTATATGTACCATCAAGTTTTATTAATATTGAATCTCTTTTATCAAGATGATAGGAGAAAAGTAAAGTATCCTTTTTCCCCGGGATGGTAAATTTAGTATCCGAAAACCAAATATCTTTTTGATAAACTGTATCTTGTCCAGCAGGATAGTCGATAATTGTTAATTCTGCTTTAGGTTCACTCTTGAATGAATAAGTTAATTCTTTTGAGAATCTATTTCTTAAAGCCAAATCCAAAATGGCAACATCCCATTGGTCGTAAGTATTTTGAAATATTACGGGGTCTTGTTTACCATTTTCATTCACAGTAATCCATTTAGTTAAATATTTATCATGAAAATTATTATTACCAGATAGGCTAAATTTTAACAAATACTTCCCCGAGAACGCCGGAAAACTTACACCATATTTTGCTTTTGAATATGTAGTTTTAGACCAATAGACGTCGCAAACATTTGACTCTCCCTTTTTTAATTCATAACGAACATCTATAAAACTAATGCTTTCCGGACCGCCGCCAACAAAATTCATATTTTCATCATAAACATCCAAACCCCAAGCAGGCCAAATAGGAAAATAAACCATAAATGCTGCTGTATCGTTATAGTTTGTCAATGTAATTGTGCCAGTTAAATTATCTCCAAAATTATAACTGTCTTTTAGACCATTTAATGTAAATCTGACACCAGAAGTAATATTACGTTCTAGAGTATCCAATGAGGATGACGTATTAAAAGGGTTAGAATTGTTTACTGAATTTTCACATCCAGTAAACAAAATAATAAGTACTAAACTGTTGAAAATAATTGAGAGTGGTTTCATATCATAGCTTCCATTAACATAACGGGTTATACCACGTTTACTATTTTTAAATAAGATTCTTTGATTAAACTAATTATGTATTCTAAATTATCATCGTTTGAAACTTGTAACTGATAATCTCCATTTCCCCAATGACCAGTCTGGGAAACATCTTTCGTAATATTTTTGGGGTCATTCAACTCGCCTTTATGCAGGTTAATCCATATTTTCACATAACCTTTATATAAATGGAAATCACAGATATTCTTTTTATTTGCAACAAAACCAATATACATTTTCTTAGGTTTGATGGAGATATCATCACTTATGTTGAGAATTGCAGATTTGAATTTTTGATATAATTCAGCAACTTCTTCACTAGCTTCATTTATATGGTCAGCTTCAGTATATACTTTAATTTCTTCAATAACCTTTTCGATTGTTTTACTTGTTTTGGATATAGTTTTGATTGATTCCGTTGCACTAGAAGCTTTTTGTGGAATTAAGGTAATTGTTTGATTTGTAAATTGTTTTATCTCCCATAACTCGATTGGCAAATCCTTGAAATTAATGGATTCCTTTTGATAATCTGTAAATGAGGGCGATACAAATATTACCTTTGACTGGGACCAATCTACATCGTTTCTTTTTAAATTCTTCTGCAAACTTTCGTTGTATTCTAAAATAAAATCGGCTTTACTATTAAGCATAAGAGAAAGATACGCGTAACCTTGGTCAACAACTGAAAAGCTTTTATCCTTTTTATATTCTATGATAACAAAGGATTTAAGTTCTTCATCAAAAGCTAATGTATCAATTCTAAAATTGTGAAGTGCAAATTCAGACTTGACAAACTTCAAGCCGAAGATTTCGGAAAGATTATTTTCTGTCAATCGTTGAATTTCTTTCTCAAGTTTGAATTTGACCTCACGAACTTCTTTGAGCTTATTTTCTCTCTCTAATTTGAATAAATACATACTTCACCTTTTAGTGGTATAACGCCGTGTTATGTTTGCCATAGGCATCCCTATGGGAAAAACGTAACACTGCCGGGTTAATTATTTTGGGAATCCATCCCTTGGAATAAATTTCCATTCATGTTTTACTTTAAAACGAATCACTTTTTCTAAAATACTTCCACTCTTTAATCAAAGATTTTTACTCAATATAAACTTAAAAAATCACAAGGGTATTCTTTTCTCTTGCTTGCCCTTTGGGCCTGTCCTTTGGATTTACCCTTTGGGCCTGAGAACCCTTAATATAGGTTACACTTAAGACTTAAAATTTTAAGGGCAAGATATTAAAAACTTGCCCTATATTTTCACACTGTTTTATTTCAATAATGTCATTTTGTTGTTTTGAACAAATTCATTCACTCTTAGTGAATAAATATACACTCCGGAAGGTAAATGGCTTCCATCAAAATTTACAGTATATTGCCCCGCAGATTTTATTTCATTTACAAGAACAGTTATTTCTTTACCTAATATATCATAAACTTTTAACTGCACTAATCCTTTTTCTTTTATCTGATATGCTATAGTTGTTGTAGGATTAAATGGGTTAGGGTATGAAGTGCTTAAAAAATAATCAAATGATTTATCAGCAATTTCACCTGTAGAAAAATTCTTTTTGTGAAGAACAGCATCATCAATACTTACTGCTTCGCTGGGAACAGAGATTTTAGCTTGAGTATCGACAGCTCTTATTTTATATGTAATAACGTCCTCAAATACCGGATTTATATTAACATTGTAATCAATAAAACTGGTCGTGGAGACTTGAGCGATATTATATTCCCAATAACCACCATCAGCTCTATCAATTATATAACCGCTTATATCGGGTTCTATATTTGCTTCCCAGGTTAGTACTGGATTATTATTATCACTTGTTGTTATTTGTAGGTTTTTAGGATATGATGGTGAAGCTTGGACTGGATTTTGAGAATAAAAATCTATTGTATAGTAGCCATTACCTTCATAAATAATTTCAAATCCACAGTTGGTGCTTGTTGTCGTATTTGGTATCCAATTATAAGTTGAACTTGTTGTTCTTAAATCTGACCAAGGTGTTATAACTTCAACACCGCTGTCACCGGGCAATATATCGCCAGCATTACCTAAATTTCCACTTGTCCACGCCAACCCGTTGGCATGTATAATCCTACCATGTGAAACAGTCCCGTCTTTTCGCCAAACAAGAACTCCTTGAGTTTTATTTCCGTGTGGAACATAAGTATTATAATCAGGGCAATTAGTCGAACCAATGCTCATTGTTTGATTAAATTTACGAGTCTCAACAAGAAAGTAATAATTACTGTTGGAGCTATTAATAATCTGAAATACTTCCGGGTCTTGCAAATAATAATCTGCTTGGTAAGTAGGGTCGCCGGATATTGAACTAAAACTAACCCAACCTTTTTCATTACGCAATTGTGGATTTATTGGCGCAGGACAAGCACCCGAATAAGTTGGCCCATTGTAATTCCCAGCCGCCATTAAATCCCACCATCCATTGTTGTTGGAAGAATAGTACAAATCTGGAAATCCAAGCAAGTGACCTAATTCATGAGCATGAATACCAATATGCGAAAAATTTCTATTTGGATGTTCAGAATTATAAGGGGCATAAGGAGCAAACTGTTCACTCATTATATAGTTATTACTAAAAGCTCTGGGGGTCAATCCGCTAGGTTCACTCTCACTACTTGTTTGTCTATAAGCATGACCAGCATAAACAATAGCTAATTTAACATAGGTTCCCAGCCCACCAACGTTCAAACCTTGAGCAATAGCTTTCGTAATAACTTCATTATAAAAGGTAGTATAATAGTCATCATTGTAATAAGATTTATTATAATCTAATTCAATCCAATCGGGTATGTTGTCGCTGTTGTTATCATTATTTAAAACATAGCCGGTAATATTTAAATTTCCATCCGACATTTTATTGTAATAATCATGAAGACTGCCGAATACTTGCTTATTGTCAGGCGAATACATATTGGGACTAGCATAAATTCCGTTAGAGAAAAATAGATTTTCAAAATCATCATAGGTATATTCTGGTAAACCATCTTGCGAGGGATTTCGATGTTTGATATCCGAAAATTCAACTAAAATTACCTTCAGGGTAAGAGTTGAGTTAATATATTTTGTAGATGAAGATGAACTGCCTGTACAAGGCCAGCTTGGTATGTTTGCTTCCTGGGCAAAAACATTCTGGAATGCAATCAATAGAATTGCTAATTGGAAAATATGACTTTTCATTTTAAGTTCTCCTTTAAGATTATTTTAAATAGATCATCTTTTTTACTATCTGCTCCCCATTAAATTCTAGCCTATAAAGGTATAAACCATTGGGGAATATTGATGCATCAAAACTTACAGTATGATTTCCACTGCTTTGATAATTGTTTACAAGTAATTTGATTTTCTCCCCCAGCACGTTATAAACAGTTAGTTTCACAACACCTGAGGAAGGGAGATTATAAGATATTTTAGTCATGCTATTAAATGGATTAGGATAGTTTTGAGAAAGAGAAAAAGATGTTGGTAAATCATCTTGTTCTTCAACGCTTGTTATAACATTTTCATTATAGGTTACTGTCGTTGGATAACCGGTATGAATAATGTCAAGGTCGCCGTCATTATCCACATCTGCAAGTATCGGTACTACAGCAACGCCAACTTCATTTCGGATACCCAAGCTAAACCAAGTATGAGCCGAATCTTTCCAAAAATCAATTGGATTGAAGTTTAAGTAATTGTTCATTCTAACTTCTCCAGTATCACCACACTCTTTACAAACCTGCAGGTTTGATACAACCATATCAAATCGGTTGTTTCCATCAATATCTCCAGATGTAAAAAATGCAAAGTTTTCTGCACCTGAAAATGCAGTCTCTACATAGCCGCAAAAAGAACTATTCGGTTCTTGAAGTATTATTAAACCACCACCCAATGACCCAAAAGCGCAAATATCATTTAATCCATTTAGATCATAATCATTGATAAATAATTGCCTCAAATCGCTTAAATAATCATCATAAGGACAAATATAAAAACGAACTTTTAACGAATCTGTAAATTCACCTGATCCGTTGTTATAATAAATATATGCCCCTTCAAACTGATTGTATTCAGCAGGCCAGGTGTTTAATAATACTAAATCCAAATCGCCATCCTTATCCATATCAACCAAATCTGCTTCAGATATATAGTTCTCCAAATATGTAGCACTCGAGTCAATTATAAATTTCCCGGTCTTATCATTTATTAGTCTTTTCCATAGGTTGTTTTGCCCATTCCATCCCCACATATCTTTTGCTATTAAATCAACAAACCCATCTCCGTTTATATCACCTTTGGCGATTATAAGACCACCTACGGAGTATATGTTTTGATGAAAATGATAATTCCCGGCACTATCGCCAAGAAGTACATTTGCAGCATCAGCAGTAGATGTGATTATATCCAAGATTTGGTCATTATTTACATCAACCAAATATTTTAGACCGTTAAGTTCTTCTATCACTTCATAAGAATTGAATGATCCGGTACCATCATTAAAAATTACTCTACCTGTTGCTGAGACAATATCTATAGCTCCATCATTATTAAAATCAACCGCAATTGCATCGAAACTCGGGTAATCGAATCTTTGCAAGCTATCGAAATTTGCATTCGTCTGGTTTGTTATTTCGATTGTAAATCGCCAGTGAATAGATGTTTTCACACTATCACCCGGGAAACCTAAAGGACCGAAGTATGCGTTAATAACTTCTCCACAAAAGAAAGAGTTAACTGGTGTAAAAATAAATTTATTATTAGTTGTGTCTGCCTCGACAGTACCTTTTACCAAACCGCTATTAGAGCCGTATATTTGAAATAAGTTATTAACTTGAGATATCGATGAATCAATAGGTGTATTTAACTCAACAATAATTTGAGTATTTCTTGATACTCCGATAACATCTTGTTCGGGAGTAATGGACAAGGATTCTTTTCCTTGTCCACAAAGGATGTAATTAGCCAAAAAGAAAAATGTAATGATTAATTTATTTTTCATGTATTATGCTTAAATATCCCTACTAAATAAATAATATAACTATTCGTAGACATGTAAGATATAAATCGATTAATCTTTTATTAGTTCCCATCATACTTACTCATATTTACTTGAATTGATAAAACTCAATTTCTGTTGTATTATTCAATCCCCCAAACGGCTTAAGCAGCACGGGATTTAAGTTTGTAGGTAGTAATTCTCTGCTGTGTGGTATGTAACTAAATGAGATCAAACGAAACAAGTACCTTTTATCTTATTAAGCGATATTTCCGCTGTTAAATTAAAGAGAATTTATTAC
>DAIRET010000254.1:0-3251 GCA_036795455.1 Ignavibacteriaceae bacterium | reverse complement strand
GTGTAAGGTTAAGATTGTTGATCATATTCTCCGGGTAAACCAAAAGATTTTTTATTAATCCGACCATTTTAGCGAGCATATAATCGAGAAGGATACAGCTATCGGGAATAATTACCCTTTCAACCGATGAATGAGTAATATCTCTTTCATGCCACAATGCCATATTCTCAAAAGCAGCTACTGCATTTCCTCTAAGAATTCTTGCCATACCTGCAATTCTCTCGCAAATAATCGGGTTCCGTTTATGCGGCATTGCAGATGAGCCTTTTTGTCCCTTGGCGAAAAACTCTTCTGCTTCAAGAACTTCAGTTTTTTGAAGATGACGGATTTCAGTTGCAATTTTTTCGAGTGTACCGCCGGTTATTGCAAGTGCGGATAAAAATTCGGCATGTCTATCCCTTTGTAAAACCTGCGTTGAAACGGGAGCAGGTTTCAATCCCATTTTTTCGCAAACATATTCTTCTACTTTGGGAGATAAATGATCGAAAGTTCCAACTGCACCGGAAATCTGCCCGACGCTTATTGTTTCAACTGCATTTTCAAGTCGTTCAATATTACGTTTGGTTTCTTCAAACCAGAGTGCGAACTTCAATCCCATAGTAGTCGGTTCAGCGTGAATGCCGTGAGTTCTGCCAATACACGCAGTATTTTTATGTTCGATAGCTCTCTTTCTCAATTCTTCCTTTAGTTCGAATAATCCTTTTAAGATAATCTCAGCCGATTTTTTCATCTGGTAGGAAAGAGTAGTATCAAGAATATCGGAAGATGTCATACCGTAATGAATATGGCGAGATTCCGGTCCGACATATTCGGCAACATTCGTTAAAAAAGCTATTACATCGTGCTGTGTAGTTTCTTCAATTTCGAGTATTCTTTTTACATCGAAGTTTGCCTTTTCTTTTATGACTACAACATCTTCTTGCGGGATTTCACCCATTTCAGCGCGTGCTTCGCACGCAAGAATTTCAATTTGCAGCCATGTTGAAAATCTAAATTCATCTTCCCAAATTTTTCCGATTTCTTTTCTTGTATACCGCTCTATCATTTTCTTCTTTCCAGTTTTAGTTTTTTTGTAATCTCTTTTTTATCGCGTATCATTTTAATTGTAATAGTTTGATTAGTTCTAAATTCTTGAAGTACACCTGCTAAAGTTTGCTGGTTATTGATTTTGAAGTCGTTCACCTGTAAAATTACATCGCCCGATTCAATTCCGGCATCCTCGGCTGGTGATTTTCTTTGTACGCCTGTAACAATAACGCCACGTGTGTTTTCAAGATTAAAGTATTTGGCAATTGTTTCATCAATGTTTTGAACTTTCAATCCTGTATAAAAATCTCTTTCAATCTTACCGTTTTCTTTCAGTTCGTCAACAATATTCTTTACTTTATTTATGGGGATAGCGAAACCAAGCCCGATATTACCCTGTGATCCCCCGGCAGTGAAGATGAGAGTATTCATTCCAATAACTTCACCGAGACTATTAACAAGTGGTCCGCCGCTGTTACCGCCGTTGATCGCAGCATCTGTTTGAATCATCTTCAAATAATACCTGTTGCCGACAGGTTCAAGATTTAGATCGTATGCACTAACTACACCGAGTGTTACGGTAGGTTTATCATTAATATCGAATAATCCGAAAGGATTACCGAATGCAACTACAAATTCGCCTGTAATAATTTCATCTGAGTTCCCTAATCCGAGGTAGGGGA
This sequence comes from Ignavibacteriaceae bacterium, assembly GCA_036795455.1. GTDB lineage: Bacteria > Bacteroidota > Ignavibacteria > Ignavibacteriales > Ignavibacteriaceae > DAIRET01. The sequence continues at coordinate 1,542 of DAIRET010000254.1, read as the reverse complement.
GATTCGATTCATCAATTTTCAAAAGGCAAATGTCTGATACAGGGTCGGTTCCGACAATCTTTGCGTCGTAATGCTTTCCGTTAGTCATTGTAATTACAACCTGTGTTGCATTCCCGGCAACGTGGTCGTTTGTAAGGATATAACCGTTAGGAGAAATGATAAAACCTGAACCGAGTCCGCTTACTTTCTGGCGTGTTGATCTATCACCGAAAAATTGTCTGAAGAATGGGTCATCGAAGAAAGGACTGAAAAACGGGCTTTGAATTTCACGTATTTCAGTTACATTTATTCCTACTACGGCAGGACTAACTTTGGCAACTGTTTCGGTAATAATGTTTCTTCTTGCATCGGCAACTGCTCTGGTTAAATCAGCTTTTACTGCTTCTATATCAATTTGAGAGTCATAATATAGTTTATCGTTACCGTTACTCGAAATTAATAAAACAGCGGCAACCGTTAAAATAAAGAGAGATAAGAGTATTACTATTTTTTGTTTCTTCATTTTAGTCTCCAGTATCTTGACATAAACTGTGATTTTTTGATTGCAAATATAAAGAAAATAGGGTCAATTTTATTGATGGAGAAGATTAATGGGATTTTCTTTTTAAAATGGGATTGACCACTATCGCACGAGCTATTCTTAATTAGAAGAGCATAAAATATTTCTAAAAAAAACTAAGGGTAGAGATAGTTGAGTATTATTTAATTAAGTAGAATAGTCGGGAAAGTATACGAATATTTTGAACGAAAAAGGGACTTTTTGTTGAAAAAAGTCCCTTTGCAAGAATCTTAATAACGTCTATTAGAATTCGAAAAGCTTCGAGTTGCGTTTTTGGGTCGGGCTTCGTTAACGGTAAGTTTTCTGCCGTTAAGCTCAACATTATTCAAACCTTGAATAGCGTTGTTTGCTTTTGAAGAGTCCGCCATTTCAACAAAACCAAATCCTTTTGATTCGCCACTTTGCATATCTTTAATTATTCTGCAAGTATCGACATTACCAAAAGGTTTAAACTGGGCTTCAAGTTCTTGTGATGTTGTTTCTTTGGATAGATTACCAATAAATATGTTCATAATAAAACTCCTTTTTAAAAGTTTATAGGTTAATAAATTGTTTCTGTTAAAGTAAAGGGAGCTTTGTAGATGTGAACTTCAATAAGAAAACGATATGAATCAAATGTTACTGGAGTTATGCAGAATGCAAAATTCAAAATACTAGGTCACAGAATTATTGGTCATTTATTCTGTATCAAATAATTATTAATAAATAACCGGATCAAATATATACTTAATATTCCAGAAAAACAAGTAAATAATGTTGAATCACCAGTGCATTTTGAATACAAAAGTAGGAAATAAAACTAAACTTGTTGAAAGAGAATACGGAAATAATGAAAATAGTGGCAAATAGTTTAGTGAACTATTCAATGGATTAAAATGCAGATAACGATAGAGCGGAGAAAAACTTACATGAGCAAGGTATTCAAGATATGAGATAACCCTGATGATAGGTTCGATTCTTTAGGTGGATACGGTTTATTGATT
>DAIRET010000253.1:0-3251 GCA_036795455.1 Ignavibacteriaceae bacterium | reverse complement strand
TATTTGTGTTAATTTCAACAGCAATGTATTCACAGATTGCTGTATCCAATGAGAATCTGCAATTCCCCCAAATTGTTACGGGAACTTCTTCTTCATTAAATGTAGTTGTTAAAAATAATCATCCATACGGACTAACCTTTTCACTTGAAAAGAATTCTACTCAAGTATTCAGGGTAGCAGACACATTATTCACTATTCAACCGGGGGACAGTATTGTGCTATCGTTCTCATATTCACCTGTTCAGAATATTATTGATGAAGATTTGTTCCCGTTTCTTTCAAGCGACAGCAGCGAAGCATTTGTTGTAAAGGTTTCGGGAAGTGGAAAACATGAAAATAATTATTACCAATCTACGTTCAACTTATACGATAATGAACTGAAAACCGCTCTAACATCGCTAACGAATAATCACACACAACTCGGATACAATACTGCAAGAGACAGAATGTTTGATACGGTTGATAAATTACCGGGTGATACAATCGAGTGTATTTATTCAGGAAGAAAAATCAAAGCTGCGAACAGAACACAGGCACAAAATCAAAGTTTCAATACCGAGCATACATGGCCTCAATCATTGTTCAACGAAAATGAACCGATGAAATCGGATCTAAATCATCTTTACCCGACAGATGCTAATGCAAATAATGTAAGGGCAAATTATTTATTTGGTGATGTTGTAAGCGGAGTTACATGGAGTGAAGGAGGCAGCAAACTCGGAAGAAATTCACTTAATCAAACTGTTTTTGAAGTACGCGATAAAAACAAAGGCAATACGGCAAGAGCAGTACTTTATTTCTTGATCCGCTACCCGCAGAATTACGGCTTCTTTGTTAATGCTTACGAAGAAAGCGTGATGCGGGATTGGAGTCAAAGAGACCCGGTAGATGCGATAGAAATAAATAGAAACAATTATATCCAAAACTACCAGCAGAAAAGAAACCCGTTCATTGATCATCCTGAATTCATTGATAGAATTTATAGTTTTTACTCAAATGCCGTAAAACCGGTTTCACCGCTGATAGAGGTTTACCCGAAGATATTAGTGTTCGACTCTACTAACGTTGCAGATACTTCATACAATTTTTTGAATGTGTTGAATCCGGGAACTTCAACTCTGAAAATTGATTCTGTTGTTTTCAATAATAATCAGTTTTCTCTTTCGCTTCAAATAGATTCTGTTCAGAAGAAAACAAACGGAAGAATTAATATTGCTTTTATTCCGAATACTGTAGGGTCAACAAGCAGCGTGTTATCAATCTATACAAATGCTGGAGAAAAATCAGTAGTTATTGAAGGCAGCGGTAGAGAGCCTTCAGATATTTCCGGTAGTCAGATTTTAAATAATCTTTCTTTCGAACTTGAACAAAATTATCCCAACCCATTCAATCCGGTAACGACAATACGCTTTTCAGTCCCGGAAAGTGGAAAAGAATTTCTTTCGACTTCACTCCGGGTATATGACATTCTTGGTAACGAGGTTGCTGTGTTGGTAAATGAAGATAAAACTGCTGGAACTTACACAATCGAATTTAACCCGGCAGGATTATCAAGCGGTATCTATTTTTATCAATTGAAATGCGGAAATTTGATTAGTACAAAAAAGATGATTTTAATCCGTTAGATCAAATAGATTTTCAGTTAAACCGGTTTTATCTTTCATTTGTTCTGCGAGCGTATTCCTTTCCCAGAATACGCCGGCAGAATAACCCTGAATTGATTTATCATGTTCGGCTAATTCAAGTCGTTTTTCAGCAAGACAGCTAAAATGTGTGTCCATCTCAATCCCGACATAATTGCGTTTTAATTTTTTTGCAACAACCGATGTTGTTCCCGAACCGAGAAAAGGATCAAAAACAACATCGCCGGGATTACTGCTTGCAAGTATAATTTTAGCAAGAAGTTTCTCCGGCTTTTGTGTTGGATGAGATGTGTTTTCCGGCATTGACCAGAAAGGAATCGAAATGTCCGTCCATATATTTGAAGGATGTGTAATCCTGTAATTCCCCGACGCAGTTTCATTCCAATCCTTCGGTTTTCGATTTTCATCTTTGTAAGGAGCAATCACTCTTTTCTTTAATTTTACTGCCTCGATGTTGAAGGTATAATTCTTTGAAAGAGTACAGAACCAGATATCTTCTATACAGTTTTTCCAGTTCGATTTTGCACCTCTCCCCTTTTCTCTTTCCCAAGTGATTCTATTTTGAATTTGAAAATACTTTTTTGCAACCCGATAAATTGCCGAAGAAGAACGCCAATCGCCGCAAATATAAATTGATGCTTCAGGTTTCATCAGTCGAACAATCTCTTTTAACCACGATTCGAGATATTCTTCATACGATTCATCATCGGTCTGTTTGAATTTCATCGAATTGAATTCTTTGTAGAGATTATACGGCGGATCAACAAAAACCAAATCGGCAAACTTATCCGGCAGATATTTTACAGCATCGAAAAAATCCTGGTTGATCGTTTTATTGAGAATATAACCGGGAGAAACTTTTTCATTCAACTTCAGAAGATTAGAGAGCAGTCTCTTTTCCTCTTCTACTGAAAAAGTCAAAGTACGATTACCCGGTGCTGTTTTTTTTTCCTGCATATAATGATGTTATTAATGATCTGATTTTTTCAATTCAAAATTAACATCTTTTTAGTTCGAATAAAATTCCGACCATCAAAATTACTACCGCATATTTCTATTGAAAGTAGGAACTTCATTAATGAAGTTCCTACATCTGTCGCTGATAAATACATCAAACATTCCCATTCTATTCAACCAGGTAATCAAGAAAGAATACAAATTGCCGTCCGCTTCAGCGGGCGGATAAGAAAAACTTCGACCAATGCAAAACCGGGGCTTTTCCGAAGGAGTCAGCGAAGGTGTCTTGACCTTTGGACAGCCCCATGACAAGAATGTGGCTTTCAAAGAATTCTTCGAAGAAGCCGGTTACTGTTTTTATTCATTGCAATCCGTCGGTTAAAACCGACGGCAATATCATTTTGCTTATTCTAATTTTGTAATATTTTCTTTCTTTAACTTCAATAGCTGTATAGCAAACACTACCTAAGCAATACCATCTTTTTAGTTTCAACAAAACTTCCGGTAGTTAAACGATAAAAATATATCCCCGTTGTTAATCCGCTTGCATCAAATTGTACCTCATATTCGCCGGGTTGTTTCTCTTCATTTACTAGAGTTGCTACTTCTCTGCCAAGCATGTCGTATACTTTTAGAGTAACAACCTCTCCC
>DAIRET010000252.1:0-3281 GCA_036795455.1 Ignavibacteriaceae bacterium | reverse complement strand
ATACTAACGTAGAAGGTGTTTTTGCTGCAGGCGATGTAACAGATAAAACTTACAGGCAGGCTATTACTGCAGCCGGCTCCGGGTGCCAGGCTGCTATTGATGCAGAAAGATGGCTTGCGGAACAAGAATAAAATTATAAAAGCGGTGTTCTTTAATTTTTTGAACACCGCTTTTAATACACCAAACCTTGCGGTTTTTTTTTGACTTCTCTATTGTTCAGTTTCCGACCGTAATAATTCGCAAGTATAAAACCAATACCGGTACCGACAAATATGAGCAGCGGAACATAATATGCTTTCTGCGTCCAGTCTTCAAACATTAACCCGAATCCAAGCCCTAAACCGAAGAATATTGAAATAACTCCAATCTTTAAAAGTATGTATTTATCTTTTTCAGTTTTAAACATCTCCTTTATCTCTTCGGCAGTAAAACCTTTTTCAATTAACATCTGCTGTTTCCGGTGGTTGAAATATATAACTGTTACTATTACTGCAGCCGTAACTATAACCGAGACTATCGGAATTAATAATGCTATTACACCTTCCATTTTGAACCTCACTAAATTTGTTTTTTGCTTTGATTGTATAGACTGTTATTTTTACAGTGAGGTTACAAATATTCATGTAAATTAACCGAAAGGTAGTCAATGCTGACGAACGGTTGTGTAACCTTTTTTAAGAATTCATAGTCAAAGTAATTGTGGACAGGTTAACTGATTTAGAAATTATTGAATCAATCTTAAAAGGGAATCAATCGGATTTCAATCTTATTATTGATAGATATAAGAACAAAGCTTTTTCTCTGCTTAGAAGAATCCTTAAAAACGACTTCGATGCGGAAGAAGTGCTTCAGGACAGCTTTGTCAAGGTCTATTTCGGCCTGAAAAACTTTAGAAAAGATGCAAGGTTTTCTACCTGGTTATACAGGATTGTATTTAATACTGCAATGACAAAGTTGACAGGTAAAACGAGGAAAAAAGAGATGAACACTGTTTCAATTGACGATGATGCAATTAAATTTATTTCAATCTCCGACTCAAACCAACCACGTGATTTCTCGGTAATATTAACCGAACTGATTGAAAAACTTCCGGCAAAATATTCGGCTGTGATTGATTTGTTTTATGCGGAGGAATTAACCTGCGAAGAGATTAGCAACATAACCGGTGATACTGTTGCCAACGTAAAAGTTTTACTTCACCGGGCAAGAAAAGCATTGAAGGATTTGATAGTGCAAAACAACTTAGAAAAGGAATTGTTATGATTCATCTTGACGATGAAATAATAAACAAATATCTGAATAAAGAGCTATCGGTAATAGAACGCAAGTCGGTTTTAACTCATTTGAGAGAATGTGAATCTTGTAACAAGCAATTTAACATGTCTTTAAATCTCGATAAACACCTCACAAAAATCAATGTCTTGTCCGCACCGGCATCTATAAACGAGCTGGTCATGAAAAGAATAGTACGTCCCGTTTCTGAAAACACAAAAGGAAGAGGGTTTTTTGTAGGTATAATCTCTGTTTTTATAACAATCGTATTTGTGTTGGTCGGTTATATCTTTTCGATAATTTTTGCCGAGTTAACAAAGTTCGAAACTCATGAGGAACTAAATATAACTGAAAAAATCAAACCGTTAATTGAACAGATTAATGCCGTCCCAATATTGAAGTATAATGATGTGTTTACAGTACTTCTATTATTCGTTGTAGTTACTTCCGGTTATTTTTTATACAACAAGATGAAATCTCTAAAACAATAAGTATTAGACTTCATTACTTTTTTTTCGCCTAAGAATCTTTTTCTCCGATAAAAGGAATAAAGATGTTAAGATTACGAGCACAGAGACAACAACAGGAGTTTTCTTCATTGTTGTATCGTAATATACATTAACAGGTTTATTGAAAATTTTTACAGGTGAGATCGGGAAGCCGTATGCAGCGGCTATTTCCTTAATATTTAAGAAATGTATAACCGGTACGTCTTTTTCAATAAAGTGAAATAAAAAACTTCTTCCTTTATCTTTGCACGGAGTATAATCCTTTATTAACCCGTTCGGAATCTGCCATGAATGTGAACAACTTCCAAGTGATGGATGATTACCCCCGATATTTATAAGAACATTCACATTGTGTTCGGAGAAAGTTTTTATTCTAATATCAGCAGCTTCATTTAAATCCGCAGGGATAAAAAGCTCTCTCATGCAACGTTTAGCCGCTTCTTTTATCTGTTCGATTCCTTCCGGCTGCAAACCCCCGCCGTTATCATTGATGCCACCCGGTGTTGTAATAACCGATTTATACTTCAATCCGCTTTTTTTTATCAACAAGTTTTCAATATCAAGCCAGGTAGCTTTTGTATCGTTCGCCCCGAATGATGAAGCACCAATAGAACTTATTAAAACTGCTTCTGCACCAAGCGACTGAATTGCAGCTAACACGGCAATTGATAAAGATGGAAATGACCCGGAGATATTCACACCGATTGTTGAAGTAGAATCAATTTCAAGTTCTTTTAGCCACATGTACGTCAGTGCTGCAAATTCGGGATTAATTGCAGTTTGCTTTGCTTCTACCGAGCCAAGAGTAGTTGTTATATATGAGTACTCCAATCCCATCAAACCGCCGTAACGAAGACCTTTGTATTCATTCCCTACAACACCAATTTTTACTTTTTCATTATGAATAGTCTCGAACCATTCGGAAGCCAAAGAAGCAGCTTTTTCCATTTCGAGATAATAAGGTTTTTTTTCTTTCTCCGTAAAAATTGTTTTCGACATACCCGCAGCAAGCAAGGAAACTACGAATACAAACCATAGTGCAATCTGTTTATAGCTCTTCTTCATTGTTATTAATGAATAACCTGAAGGATTAAATACACAAGCGATGTTACAATACCCAAACTTAGAATTGTCTTTGCGGGTGATTGACGCGACATTTCATTTGCTATCAATCCCGGAATAATGTAACCGATTGATGCAAGTTCTATATTTGTTTCAATGACTGAAAAGAATAAATAATCAAAAAGTATCTTACAGCAAAAACCGGTTAACAGCGCCACAAGGAATTTTCTTTTCCCGTAAAGAATCAAATAACGGGATAAGAGTTCTATAATTCCCCATACAATTAAGGCTACAAACAATGTTGTTATTAGTCGCACAGGCTGATTAACAAACAAAGCAAAATAACCCGGACTGATTACTCCACCCGGTGATATTTCAAACAGTTCATAAAATAGAAGTCCAACTATCAAACCGATTAACAAAGATTCAGTAATCATT
>DAIRET010000251.1:0-3328 GCA_036795455.1 Ignavibacteriaceae bacterium | reverse complement strand
AGTTCGCAGAAACTAATCTACTATAAATTGCGGGAAGGGCTGGCTTTACTAATGTTCTGGCTATTCGCTCAATAATACTGCTAATTGGGTTTTTATTGAGACTTCGTGTAATTATATTTGCATTCGGTTTTTTGATTCAAATTTAAGCGTTTAGAGTAAAAAAACCGAGTAAGAGAAAATTAAACAGAAAAAATACTTTAACGCTATAATAAGTTCTTATTACAATTAAACATCACAATATGAAACCAAAATATCTACGAAGATTAATCCGGGAAAGCGTACTCCAGGTGCTATATGCATACGAGTATAATTCGGAGGGATTAGACAAACTTTTAGAAAATTTATATGAAAAAGAGATATTCAAGGATAGATTATCCGAAGAAGATAAAGAATTTGGAACCTCGCTTGTCAACAAAGTAATTATAAATCATAAAGAATTAGACGAAGAAATAGAAAAAAGAGTAAGTAACTGGGAAATGAGCCGGATTGCTGTTATGGACAGATTACTACTACGAATGGGAATTTGCGAATTGAAATACTTCCCTGAAATTCCGCCAAAAGTTACAATTAACGAGATAATAGACATAGGTAAAGATTTCAGCACAAGCGGCAGCAGTAAGTTTATCAACGGTGTCCTTGATGCGGTTCTAATGGACTTAAAAACTACTAATACTCTAAATAAAACCGGCAGAGGATTAATAGAAGAAACTGTTACCACAAAACCGAATATTGATGAGTGAAAAGAAAAGAATTTTTGTTTGGACTCTTTTTGACTTTGCCAATACTTCCTTTTCTATAATCGTTGTTACTTTTCTTTATGCTGTATACTTTAAAAAAGTAGTTGCCGGAGGGGAAGCTATAGGGGATTTTTACTGGAGTATCAGCACGAGTATTGCAATGATAGTAACAGCATTTATTTCGCCTATACTCGGAGCAATAGCTGATTATTCTACAGGTAAAAAGCGGTTTCTACTCTTCTTTACTATTCTTTGTATTATAGCTACTGCGCTGTTATTCTTTGTTTCCGAGGGAAGTATTTTCTGGGGGATGTTGATTTTTATTATTGCCAGCATCGGTTTTGAAGCCGGGTTGGTTTTTTACGATTCATTTCTTCCTGAGATTACCGCTCCTAAAAATTTCGGAAGGGTTAGCGGTTACGGTTTTGCAATGGGATATTTAGGCTCCCTTGCATCGCTTGCTTTAATTTTTCCTTTTATTCAAGCTGAGATGATTAGGGAAACATTTCCTATCTCTGCACTTTTTTTCCTCATCTTTTCCCTGCCGATTTTTTTATTCTTAAAAGAGAAGCGAACAAAGAAAGAGGTTGAACATGCTTATTTCAAAATAGGAATGTCAAGAGTATTGAATACTATAAAGCACTTGAAAAGTTATAAAAATCTTGCGCTGTTTCTTCTTGCTTACTTTTTCTATATAGAAGGTGTTAATACAGTAATCTTTTTTTCCGGGAATTATGCAAGTACTACTCTGAAATTTTCAGAGACAGAGCTCCTCATTTTTTTTATAACAGTACAAACAACAGCGATTCTCGGTTCTGTTTTGCTGGGAATAATTGCAGATGCTTACGGTCAAAAGAATACAATAATAATGACTTTAATACTTTGGCTTGTTACTGTAATACTTGCATATCTTGTCGAAGATAAATCGAGTTTTTATATTGTCGGTTTATTAGCTGGTGCAGCAATGGGTTCCTGTCAATCAACAAGCCGGTCCCTGATGTCCAAACTGACACCGTATGAAAAGAAAACAGAATTTTTCGGGTTCTATTCGTTTTTCGGTAAAAGCTCTGCCGTGCTGGGACCTCTTGTTTTCGGTACAATAAGTTATATTACTAATAATCAAAGACTTGCTATTTTATCGATCACTTTCTTTTTCCTAATAGGAATGTTGATCCTGTTTTTTGTGAAGGATGCCGATAACCAAGGGCAAATTGAAACGGCATAGCAAATGAAAGTATTTAAAAAATATCCTCTCAAACCGCACAACACATTCAATATTGATGTTGAAGCTGAGTTATTTACAGAAATCAAGAATCAAGAAGATTTGATCGAACTGAAAGATTATTTAACATCACAGCGTATGCCGGTACTTGTTCTTGGAGGCGGAAGTAATATTCTTTTTACAAAGAACTATATCGGACTGATAATAAAAAACAATCTTACTGGGATAGAAATTATTGACGAAAAAAAAGATTCTGTGATAATTGAAGCAAAAGCCGGTGTTCAGTGGGATGATCTTGTATTGTTTGCAGTTGAAAATAACCTGGGAGGGATTGAAAACCTTTCTTTGATTCCGGGTACAGTCGGAGCTTCCCCGATACAGAATATCGGCGCATACGGACAGGAAGCTAAAGATTCAATTCTCCTTGTTAAAGGAATTGATCTTGAAGATTTTCAAACAAAATCATTTACAAATGAGGGATGCAGATTCGGATATCGTTCAAGTATTTTTAAATCAAAATTAAAAGGAAGATTCTTTATAACAAGTGTTCACTTTTTACTTACAAAGAATCCGGTTTTAAATACTTCATACGGTACGATCAGAAAAGAATTGGAATCGCTTGGTAAAAATGATTCGGCTATTACTATTAAAGATGTGAGAGAAGCTGTAATTAGAATCCGGGAAAGTAAATTACCGGATACTAAAGTATTAGGGAATGCTGGAAGTTTTTTTAAGAATCCTTCAATTAATAAAAGTTGGTATAATAATTTGAAAAAAGTATTCCATGATATTACCGGATATGAAACAGGCATCGATGAAATTAAAATTTCTGCCGGCTGGTTGATTGAAAACGCAGGATTAAAAGGTTTTAGAATAGGTAATGCCGGTGTTTATGAAAAACAGGCACTTGTATTGGTGAACTACGGTTCCGCAACTGGTGAGGAGATATTAAACTTATCGAATATCATTAAAGAAAAAGTAAAACAGAAATTCGGTGTTGTTTTACAGGAAGAAGTGAATATTCATTGAGTAGTTCCGAAAACACGCAGTAACTTCCCCTTAATTTCATTAAATTTGTACAGTATTTATAAAGATTATTTCTAAGTTGAAATTTACATTAGTAGCAGAAGATAAAAAGAGTAAAGCAAGAGCAGGATTCTTTGAAACAGCACATGGAGTGGTACATACTCCTATATTCATGCCGGTTGGGACGCAAGGTACCGTTAAAGCAGTTGATAAGCATTACCTTGAAAACGACATCAATGCAGATATTATACTGGGAAATACGTACCATCTTTATTTAAGACCGGGTACGGATGTTCTTGAAAAAGCAGGCGGTATCGAATGGATTAAAAAGAGCCGCAGAAGA
>DAIRET010000055.1:0-16484 GCA_036795455.1 Ignavibacteriaceae bacterium | reverse complement strand
ATTTTGCCAATGAAATTTATTTATATATCATACTAAAGCACCGGTTTTAAAATGAGTGATGAAAACTTATCCGTTAGAAAAAAAGAACATCTTGATATTTGTTCGGATAACAGGGCTATGTTTAAACAAAAAACAAACGGATTTGAAAATTATGATTTCATTCACTGTGCAGATACCGAAGTAATTATTGATGAAATAGATTTGTCCACACAATTCTTCAATAAAAAAATCTCCTTCCCTTTTTTTATATCATGCATGACGGGAGGCACCGATAAAGCCGACAATATAAATCTCGAATTAGCTTTTGCAGCACAACAAACCGGAATTCCGTTAGGTCTCGGCAGCATAAGGTATGCAATTGAAGACGGAGGTAGCTTTGAAAATATTGTTGAAATAAAAAAGGTTGCCTCTACCATCCCCGTCCTTGGAAATATAGGTGCTGCTCAAATTCTATCGAAAAAAAATCAAAAAAAACTCGTAGAAATATTAAGTGAAACCGGTTTGGATGCAATGGTTATTCATTTAAACCCATTACAGGAATTACTTCAAAAAGAAGGAGAACCATCATTCGGGGAATTACTTAAAAGTATTGAACGATTTATTAAAAAAATTAATGTGCCGTTGGTTGTTAAAGAGGTGGGAAGCGGAATATCAAAACAAACAGCCGAAAGATTACTGGATGCCGGAGTGAAAGGAATTGATGTTGCCGGTGCCGGTGGAACAAGCTGGGCTGCTGTTGAGTTGATAAGAAATAAGAAGGATTACTCGGAATTTTGGGATTGGGGACTGCCTACTTCATACTGTATCAGGACAGTCGCTGAACTTAAGAAAAAATACAAATTTACATTGATTGGTTCGGGTGGGATTAATTCTCCATTTGATTCTGCAAAAGCAATGGCACTCGGCAGTGATTTAACTGCATCGGCAAGAAAAATACTTCATCAATTAAATCAAAATGGTGTTGAAGGCGTTATCGATTTCATAAATGATTGGTTTAACGACATTAAAAAGATTATGTTCCTAACAGGGTCAAAGAGTTTGAAAGATTTTAACAAACAAAAAATTATTTTGAAAAAGGAATTACATTGATACAAGAGAACGATTTCCAAAAGCTGTACACAAAACTCCAAACAAAAGTCGAGTCGGTACTTAATATATCACTTAAAGGCAGACTGCCGGTTTCGCTTTATGAACCTGCAGAATACATATTAAACAGCCCGGGAAAAAGACTACGCCCCTTTCTTGTCTTGATTTCTGCAAAAGCTGTCGGGGGTGATTATTCCAAAGCATACAATGCTGCAGCGGCTGTCGAAGTGCTTCATAACTTTACACTTGTGCATGACGATATAATGGATAATGCCGATAAAAGAAGAGGTCGATTAACGGTTCACAAAAAATATGATCTCAGTACTGCAATACTGGTGGGAGATATTCTTGCATCGGTTGCTTATGAGCTTCTGTTGAAAGATGCAAAGACGAACATCAATAGGATTGTATCAACATTCAACCGCGGTGTTGCAGAAGTTTGCGAAGGACAGGGACTCGATAAAGAATTTGAAACAGCTTCTATAGTTACGATGGATCAATACCTCGAAATGATAACAAAAAAAACTGCCGCACTTGCAGAGATGTGCTGTTCCGTAGGGGCACAAATAGGAGGGGGTACAGAAGCGGAAATTAAGGCATTATCAAAATACGGGAAATACCTTGGAATTGCTTTCCAGATTCAGGATGACTTACTGGATATTATTGCCGATGAAAAAGATTTCGGGAAGAAAATCGGCGGAGATCTTGTTGAAGGGAAAAAGACTTTCCTATTTATAAAAGCGCTTGAAAAAGCAAAAGGGAAGTATAAAAAAGACCTTATGAGAGTAATTAAGAATAAAGGAATTGAACCGGCGGAGGTAAATTATTATAAAAATATTTATATTGAATTAGGAATTTTAAACGACGCCGTTTCGGAAATTAAAAGATATACACAACTTGCTTTGAAAGGAATAAATCAACTTAAGAACGAAGAATACCGCCGGGTTTTTATTACACTTGCAAATCTTCTTATTAAGAGATCAAAATAGATGATTGAAACAACAATAAAAATAGTTAATAAAGCCGGACTTCATACAAGACCCGCAGCAACAATTGTTAAAATTGCATCGAAATATAAATCGCAGTTTTATATTTCAAAGGACGGCTTGAAAATAGACGGGAAAAGTATTATCGGGGTAATGACGCTTGCTGCTGAATTGGGAAGCGAATTATTTCTATCTTTTAATGGACCTGATGAACATGAAATGGCAAACGAAGTTTTAGATTTTTTTAATAGAGGATTTGACGAACAGTGAAAGGCTTAAAAAAATTAGTCGAAAATTCAAAGAATGTAATTTTCGGTATTGCAGCGGCTCCCGGTATTGAAATCGGAGATGCTTTTCTTTATACTAAAGAAATACTTAATATAAATGCCAACCACACGGACGAACCGGAAGTTGCAATTGAGCATCTTCACGAGGCTTTACAGCAATCGAAAAAAGAATTGTCAAAAATATTCGATTTTGCCAAATCAAAAATGGGTGAAACACGCTCTGCTATTTTTGAAGCACAGTTAATGATACTTGACGACCCGGTGTTGATTAGTAATATCGAAAGCCGGATAAAGAAAGAGAAAAGATTCCCCGAATTCATCGTTAATGATGAAATCTCGAAATACCAGCAATTGATGATAATGTCCAGCGAATCTTACCTTAAAGAACGAGCAATGGACATAGAAGATATTAAAAACAGGATAATCAGGAATCTTCAAAAGAAAAGATGGGCGTCCAAAATTGTTCATGATGTGCTTGTTGTTACCGATAATCTTACTCCAGCAGATGCACTTTTGTTTACAAAATCTAATGTAAAAGGATATGTAACTGATAGAGGCGGGTTAACATCCCATGCTGCCATAATCGCACGGTCGCTTGATCTACCAGCAGTGGTAGGAACACACAACGGAACCGAGTTAATAAAAACGGGCGACAAACTAATAATTGATGGTTTCCATGGAATTGTTTTTGTAAACCCCGAACCTGCCCAACTCGAATACTTTGAAGATAAAATCAGGCGGCTTGCACTAATAGATGACGAACTAAAAGAATTGAAAGACGAACCTGCAATCACAACGGACGGCAGGGAAATAAAACTACTTGCAAACGTTGACGTAACAGGTGAAATTGATATGGTTGTTACGAACGGTGCAAAAGGTATCGGTTTATTCAGAACCGAACAGGTGATTGAAGAACTTGGTGAATTCCCCGATGAAGAAATGCAGACTAAGATTTATTCTTCGCTTGCAACAAGGATTTACCCGGATATTGTAACAATAAGAGCGTTCGATATTGGAGGCGATAAAGTAAAACAACTTCATATCAAAGAAGCAAATCCTTTCCTCGGATTACGAGGAATCAGGTTCCTACTGGAGAACCTTGACTTATTCAAAACTCAAGTTCGCTCAATCCTTAAAGCAAGCGTAAATAAAAATGTCTACTTTATGATTCCGATGGTTTCAACACTTGCTGAAATTATAAAAACAAAAGAATTGATTTTGGAATGCAGCAATGAATTGAAAGCTGAAGGAATACCTTTCGACCCGGACATGAAATTCGGTATCATGGTTGAGGTTCCTGCCGCCGCAGTAATGGCTAAAGAATACGGCAGACCGGTTGATTTTTTCAGTATAGGAACGAATGATTTAATTCAGTTCCTGATTGCAGTTGACAGAGGAAATGATTTTGTTTCAGATCTTTACCAGGAATTTCATCCCGCTGTTTTAAAAACAATCAGTCATATTGTTAAAGAAGGAAAGCAGTCAGGCGTTGAAGTCAGCATCTGCGGTGAAATGGCTGCCGATTCTCTTGCAGTTCCTCTTTTGGTGGGTATGGGGTTGGATTCGTTAAGCGTTTCTCCTTCGGCAATTCCATCAATAAAAAGAACGATACGCTCAATTTCTTATAAAAGCTCGATTAGGTTAGTTGACGAGTGTATGGCAATGGATTCAATTCCACAGATAATTGCTAAGATTGAAAAATTCTTTAAAGAACATAACATTCAAAGGACAAGGAATATATTGTAATTATGAAAATCCGTGATTTTGTTTCGATGTACGACCCTCAAAACCAGTTTGACGTTTTGATAAACACTTATAAACAGATTGAATTTGCATGGTTGAATCAAGTTGATCTAAAGCATGTGAAAGGACAGAGTATTAAAAATGTTGTAATAAGCGGGCTTGGCGGCTCGGCAATTGCCGGCGACCTTCTGCAAAATTTTCTGAAAGATGAGATTAAAATTCCTATTTCCGTTAATAGAAATTATTTTCTGCCTGCTTTTGTTAATGAAGACACTCTGCTAATAGTTTCCTCTTATTCGGGGAATACGGAAGAAACAATTGAAACATTAAATGAAGGATTGAAAAGAAAAGCTAAGATAGTCTGTATTACAACCGGCGGAGAAATTGAAAAAATTGCGAAAGAAAACAACCTTCCTATCGTAAAACTTCAAAAGGGATTCCAGCCGAGGTATGCACTCGGATTAAGTTTTTTTTCGCAGTTAAAAACTTTACAGGAAGCAGAACTTGTTTCACCTTACGACGGGTTCGTGCTTTCCATTATCCGCTCATGGAAAGAAAAAGGGAAAGAATTCTCAATTGATGAAAATCCAGCTTATAACTATGCCGAACAGTTGATAGGCTATATCCCTATTATTTATTCAGTTGCCGATTCAACCTCTGCAGTAGGAATGAGAATGAAATGCCAGTTGAATGAAAATTCTAAAATGAAAGCATTTCATAATGTCTTCCCCGAATTGAACCATAACGAAATTGTAGGATGGGAGACTTTCAACCCGGATAAAATGCCGTTCAAGGTTGTTATACTGCTTGATAAAGATTATCACCCTCAAATAAAGAAAAGAATCGAAGTTACTACCAACCTGTTGAAGAAAAGCGGTGCGGATGTTATAACAATCGAAAATGATTTGCCTACTTATAAAGAAAGAATTCTCGACCTTCTTTATATAACCGACTGGATAACATATTACACAGCTTTGTTAAACGGAAAAGACCCGAGTGAAATTGATAATATTAACACTTTAAAAAAAGAAATCGCCAGGTAAAACGGTTCACCCGGCGATTATAAAACTTATTACGAAGAATTTTATTTTCCTAAAAGACTCTTGATTTTTTTCGTGTATGTTGATTTCGGTACAAGCCCAACGTGTGTATCTACAATATTACCGGCTTTGTCGATTACAAATGCTGTCGGAATTGCCGAGACACCTCCAAAGCTTTGAGCAACTTCATTCGTACCGTACACTATCGGATAATTAATTTTGTAATTCTTTACAAATGAGGGTACGTCCTTTTTTGTGTCTCTATCCAAAGAAATACCGATTATAACAACATCGTCTTTATACTCATTTTGAATCTCAATTAAATCCGGGATTCCTTTACGGCAAGGAGGACACCAGGTTGCCCAAAAATCCACAATTACAATTTTCCCTTTATAATCGGAAAGTTTAAGAGATTTTCCGTCTACTGTAGGTAGCGTAAAATCAGGCGCCTTTTGATACCCGGGATTTATTACACCGGATTCCATGTTTGATGTATTTTCAAACTCGTTCTCACTATTCGATTCGTTTTTGCTTTCACATGCAGTAACCGAAACCGTGAATGCAATAAATAACAAGTATAAAAACATTTTCTTGATCATTTCTTCCTCATTTTTTTCATCGTATGATGCTGGATTTTTTATTTGGTTTCACACTTTAATCAATTATTCAACTCTTTTTTATAAAACGGAGGATAAGGACCGGATTCCGGCTCTTTCCTTGTATTATTTATTACAAAAAAGATAATTAATAGTATCAGAACAATGATAGTTGAAACAAAGTTCTTATATCTCGGATCAATTAACGGTTTTTTCTCCGGTGCTTTCTTCCCGTATTTCGTCTGTTTTTCTTTCTGACTGTTTTTTTTAGTTGCCATGTCGGTTTTGTTTGTGATTGTTTCTTGTTTTTTCTCGGACTAATATAACTAAATTGCAATAAATATTTAAAAATTTTTGTAAAGAAATGAACGACTTGATTTACTCTAACTTCATCGGTCCCAAAGCGGAAAATATAAAAACCCTTGCGGAGATGATTAACAAAGTAGTTACACATCATTCACAAATGCGGAAAGCATCTTTCCCGGAAGATTCTTCCCTTTATCCTGACAATAAAATTGATAACTCTCTTCTTGAAAGTGAGCTTTCTTCATTACTTGAAAAGAGCAAGAAAAATTTTCCTTACCATCACCCGCGTTATATAGCTCAGATGCTGAAGGACCCGTCAATTCCGACTATTCTCGGCTATCTTACCTTTATGCTTTCTAATCCTAATAACCATGCTTACGAAGGGGGACCTGTTACAACAGAGCTTGAAATGGAAGTTATTGAGATGATGAAACGTCTTACCGGATTTGAAAACGGGTGGGGACATCTTGCAAGCGGTGGCTCTCTCGCAAATATGGAAGCTCTTTGGGCTGCAAGAGATTTTTATAAAAAGGGAAGCGTCTATTTTTCCGAAGTTTCTCACTACTCATGGAAAAGGATTTGCAATATTTTACGAATTGAAGATTATTCTGAAATACCCGTTGACAATAATTTCAGAATTGAATTGAATTTACTGGAGGAAAGTTTCAAAAAAAATCCGCCTATGTTTGTAATGGCAAATCTCGGTTCCACAGGGACGGGAAGCGTTGATAATATATCGGGTATTCTAACTCTCAAGAAGAAATACGGTTTCCATCTGCATATTGATGCTGCTTACGGGGGATTCATCCGCTCCTTAATATTAAATGAAAAGAGTGAATTGCTTGATTTTTCAAGCGATATGAATCTAACAGAGTATACATATGAACAATTGAAAGCATTATCCCATGCTGATTCAATTACAATTGATCCGCATAAGCACGGACTAATTTCTTACGGCGCAGGGGCAGTTTTATATAAAGATGAACAACTTAGAAATGTAATCCTCAATTCAGCACCGTATACTTATCACAAAACCGATAAACCGAATATCGGCATGTTCAGCCTTGAAGGAAGCAGACCGGGAGCAATGGCTGCCGCTTGTTACCTAACATACAAAGTGATGCCGTTAAATTCAAAAGGAGTTGGAGAGGTTGTCAAACTTACTCTTGCAGCTTCTCAAAAATTTTTCGGGGAGATACAGAATTCAGATGCTTTTGAAAATTTGAACAGACCTGACCTGGATATAAACTGCTTCTATAAAACTCCCGGCGAAAACGAAATCGAACAAATAAATAAAGAATGCTTAAAGATTTATTCTCGCTTATCCGTTGAAGCTGAAAACCCGGAGTTTATATTATCCAAGTTTGTTGTACCTCCGGCTATTACACAAAAGGTAATCCCCGTTTACAAAAACGAAAGTAATGAAAACCTTACTGCATTAAGAATAGTATTTATGAAACACTGGAATGCTTTGAATGATTTTTATTACGTTAAAGAATTGGTTAAAGCGTTGCATGGAACAGATTAGTGATTTTTAAGAATTATTCCATAATTTTACATACAAAAATGAACGGATTAAAATGATAGAAATTAAAAACCTTCACAAAACATTCGGAAGAAGCAAAGTATTAAACGGGGTTGACCTCACAATTCAAGACGGGGAAACTATTGTTATTGTCGGAAGAAGCGGCTGCGGAAAAAGCGTACTATTGAAACATATAGTCGGGCTTTTAATCCCGGACGAAGGTTATGTAAAAGTTGAAGGAAAAATTATCAACCAACTGGGAGAAAAAGAACTGTATGAAATAAGAAAACGGTTCGGCTTTTTATTTCAAGGAGCAGCCTTGTTCGATTCAATGACTGTTGAAGAAAACGTAGCTTTACCTATTGTGGAGTCAAATAAAGCTTTCGATATAATTGAGTTGAATAAACTTGTTGCAGAAAAACTGGAACTTGTCGGTCTACCCGGAATTCAAAAACTAAAACCTTCCGAGCTTTCCGGCGGAATGAAAAAAAGAGTTGGGCTTGCACGCGCTTTAATTACTAACCCCGATTATATTTTATACGATGAACCGACTACAGGATTAGACCCGATAATGTCAGATTCAATCGATAACCTAATAAAAGACCTTAGCCAAAAATTGAAGGTTACTGCCATTGTTGTTACACATGATATGTTCAGCGTTAAAAATGTTGCGGACAAAGTAGCAATGATGCATGAAGGGAAAATCTACTTTACAGGCAAGCCGGATGAGTTGCTTTCATCAAAAGATCAGACTATTTACGACTTTATTAAGCGAACCGAGACACTTTAGTTTATTTCTTTTTTCCGTAAAAACATTTATTAATCCGCCTATCCCCCGCTGTCTGCGGTGAACATGAATCTCTTTGGGAACGGGTGTTATCAGCCGATATTTGAACCGGAATTTTTAATGTTTTATAAGGAAGAAAATAAAATGAAGGCATTTTTTAATATCGGGTTAACGCTGCTGCTTACAATTATACTATTCACAAGTTCTTATCCCTCCAGCGCAGTCAAATCAACATCTTACAACAAAAATCTAATTGAAACCAATCTATTAATCGGCATCAGCTCTGAAAATGACGGGTTGAAATTGAGTTCTATAAATCTTGCCGGGGATATAAAATCGGATAAAAGTGTTATTGAATTATTGAAAGTATTAAACTTGGATACAAACGAAAAAATCCGTGGTGCCGCCGCACTATCTCTTGTAAAAATAGGAGATGAACGGGGAATTAAAGCAATTGAGTTTGCTTCAAGATTTGATAATAGTACTTATGTAAAAAAATTATGCAAAATGTTTTTCTCTTATTATGTGAAAAACAAATAGCATTCTTCTCCAAGAGTAACGGCGGAGTTTTAATCCGCCGTTCTTTTAACTTTTCTAAAAATCCCCGCCCGAATAACAAAATAATTACGAGGCAATTTCTTCTACTATTTTTTTACTTTTTTATTGTCATTTATTGATAATACTTGTATTTTGCACCGGAGTTTTAACCTAACGATACATTTATTAATTAAGGAGCAAATATGACAAAGTACCTATATTTCTTTTCTATTTTAGGAATGCTGTTTTTCTCATCTTGCTCAGCGTTAATGGAAGACTTTGATAAAACTAACACCTCTTTTTCTTCTAAACCATATGATATTAATAAAATTCGGAAAGATATTAATAGTGCGGATTACGATGTTACTAATCTAAAAGTAATGAACAAACTTGATGAGTATAAAGGTAAAATAGTATCATGTATCGGTAGTGCAAATTATCAACCCGCATTAGGAGAGTTTGAAAACTTATTTGTATTAAGTGGATCAAATCAGGGTTATCTTGTCAGATTTATTGTTCATTTAGATAAAGAACTTATTAAACAAACAAGAATCGATCAAAATTTGGAAATAATTGATAAAGGTAAAGTTATTAGAATATTTGGAATCGTAACCGGAATGCAGCCTTTTATTAGTGACGATGGAATTAAAAGAGAGATCCCTACTATGGACGCACTTGTTATTTTTAATCCTGATGATTTTAATTACAGAAAACCGCTCTGGACGAGCAAGAGATACGATAAATAATTAAAAATCCACGGAGAATTTATGAAAAAACTGATACTACTTATTACTTTAATTTCAATTCCGCTTTTCCCGCAGAAAGCAAGCGGACTCGGTTCTTTCAAGTATGAGGATTTCCAAAAACCTGAATACTGCGGCACTTCCTGCCATAACGATTTTTACGAGCAATGGAAACAGGCTATGATGTCTCAGGCATATACACATCACTGGGATGAAATAGAATACTTTGAACTTGCGGTTCCCCATGCAGAAAAAGATGAAAAAGTTGCGGAAGTAAAAGCGGGCTGCAACGGTTGTCATGCTCCTCTATCGTATTTAGCAGGGGATGTTCCGCCGCCCCGCCCGGAATTAAATTCCCGCGCAAACGAATCTGTATCATGCGAGGCTTGCCACAGTATAACAGGATTCGAAGGAGACACACCATATAACTTCAATTACATAATGAGACCAGGAAAAACAAAATTCAATTCACGCAAAGGAAGTGTTGCCTCTCCTGCTCATGAAATCGAGGCAAATCCTCTGTTGAAGTCAGGTGATTTTTGCGGAATCTGCCATAATGAAAAAAGTCCGTTCGACATATGGGTAAAATCAACGCATCTTGAATGGAAAGAAGGTCCATACGCCAGAGAAGGAGTGCAATGCCAGGATTGCCATATGCCGAAAGCAGAATCACGTACGGCACAAATGGGAATTGTATATCCCGATGCGCGTCAGCATCTATTTCACGGCGCTCACGACCCGGGGAAAGTAAAAGGTACTATAGAATTACGCATTCATCCGGATATTCGTGAAGTTGAACCGGGCGAACCGGTTCGTTTTACTGTTGCATTATTCAACCAGAAAACCGGGCATAAATTCCCAACCGGCTCAGTTGAAGATAGAATTTTATGGCTTCATGTTGAAGCTGTGGATGCTAAAGGAAATGTTTATCACCTTAAAGTTGATAAGAAAGGTTTCAAAGGAGAAGAGTACACTATCTCTGATGACGTACTTGCTTACCAGGATATGGGAATTGCAAAAGAGCTGCCGGATTTCAAGGGTGTTCAAAGAGATGGTATTCCTTTGGGAAATAGGATATTCAGAATGCCGTATTTCGATCCGCAAGGGAGAATGACGATTCAACAATGGAATACTGCTTCGCTCGGTGTTGACTACAGGATAGGACCAAGAGAAACTAAAATTGAAACGTTCACGTTCAATCTTCCATTTACAGTGGAGCCGGGTGAAATGAAAATTACAGCAGTATTGAATTATCAACTGCTTGTAAAACCGGTTGCGGAATTTTTGAACGTCCCGGATGAAGAGTCTCAAATAATAAAAGTAAATGAACATTCAACATTAATTACCGTACTTGATTAGGAGGAAATTATTATGAAAAATTTAACCTTTGTATTGTTTGCACTCATTCTTTTCACTTTTCTAAATGATACGATAATGGCAATTCCGGCTTTTGCAAGAAAGTATAACATGAGCTGCCAGACATGCCACTCCCCTTTCCCCCGTGTAAAACCGTACGGGGATGAATTTGCAGGGAACGGTTTTCAACTTTCGGATAAAGAAGCTCCAAGGTATTACGTTGATACCGGCGATGAAGAACTTACTTTAATAAGAGACATACCGTTGGCATTCAGACTTGACGGTTTTATTACGTATAATCATAAACAATCCAAAGCGAGTGACATTTCCGCACCATACTATTTGAAAATAATGTCCGGTGGTTCCCTTTCATCCAAAGTTGCATATTATTTTTATTTCTTCTTCAGCGAGCGGGGTGAAGTTGCAGGTGTAGAGGATGCTTTTATTATGTTCAACGATTTATTCGGAACAGACCTTGATTTTTATATCGGGCAGTTCCAGGTATCCGATCCTCTTTTTAAACGGGAACTCCGTTTAACATTTGAAGACTACCATATCTATAAAACAAACGTCGGCTTTTCAAACGCAAACTTAGCTTATGATAGAGGAATAATGCTTACATACGGATTTGAAACCGGAACCGATTTGACATTTGAAATATTAAACGGGAACGGCATCGGGAAGGCGAACAGCTTCAAAATTTATGATAACGATGTATATAAAAACTTTTTCGGACGAGTATCCCAGGATATCGGCGAGAACCTTCGTATCGGTGGTTTCGGGTATGCCGGCAAAGAAGAACTTGTTGCAGGTAATGTTGCTTTTGAAAATGACGTTACTATGTTCGGACCCGACGTAACACTTGCTTTCAACGATATTATCGAGTTAAATGCTCAATATGTTTTTAGAAAAGATAAAAACCCGGTGGGCGTATCAACTGAATTCAAAACAAAAGGAGCCTTTGCCGAGTTAATCTATACACCTAACGGAGATAACAGCAAATGGTACGCAAACGGTTTGTTTAACTGGATTGAATCGGATCAAATCGACTTGAATTATAAATCTGCAACTGCCCATATCGGTTATATGTTCCGTAGAAATGTTAGAATGATGGCGGAGTACACATACAACTTTACAAATAAGTTCGGGATGGCGGTTGTTGGAGTTGCATCGGCGTTTTAGTAATTCTTTAACGGATTCATGTTTCTGATTTTTAGTCTGAAGAAATACAGACTTAAATGATTTGAAAATTTGAGAGGTGATTTTCAAATCATATTTATTTACCTCTATTGTTTAATCGTTTTTTTTTAGGAGTAACATATGAAAAAAACTTTCTTATTATTTGTTCTTATATCATTCTTTCAAGTGTTGACGGCACAAAACGCATATAACCTTGTATGGACAATGAATCAATTACCGTTTCAAGAACCACAGGTTGGTTCGGAATTGGCTATAGTGAAAGCCGGGTTCGATACTGATAACGATGGAAAAGGTGAATTCTTATGTGCATATACCGATTATGATGAAAATTATATTCTAATGTATGAAGCAAATGGTGATAATACTTATGAATTAGTTTGGTCTTGGAAATACCCGGTAAAAGCTAACACTTTCGCCGGTATTGCAGTTGGAGACCTTGATGGAAACGACATACCGGAAATAGTACTTACACTTCCTTCTCAATCGGATATTAACCCGAATCCTTCAAGATTGTGGGCTTTTCAATGGAATGGTGTTCAGGGTGAAAATAAATACGGCAACTACTCGGGTGATGTTAATACGGCAACTGCCGAATGGAATTTTGATCTGCCGAATAGTGTCGATTTCAGACCTTATAGCTTAGTTATTGAAGATATAGACAACGATGGCAGAAATGAATTAATAGTTGGAATTCGTCAGGGTGTAAATGGACAGCAGGTATTGGTAGTTTCAGTTGACGGTGAATTTTCCGGATTTGCTACATGGGCTGTTGAATATTCTTTGAGCGGGTTATCAGGTGGTTCATTATATAGTGTTACTACAGGCGACCTTGACGGAGACGGTAAAAAAGAAATTTATGCACTTATCTGGAATTATTTAACACTTCATATTATCGAATGTACAGGCCCGGATACATATCAACTGGTAAATAGTCTCGAAACAATTTATCAGTCTTCCGGTGTTGATTACGGAGCAATTGATGCGGTACGTGTTGCTGATGTAAACGGAGACGGAGTAAACGAACTATACATTGCCGGAACCGAGCAGGATAATACTATCTTTGTTATCTCTAACATTACGGACGTTTCTCAAATAACACCGGCTGATGTTAAAATATTAGGACAAATACCGGTTAATGCAGGTGGTAAATTCAGAACTTTGTGGATTTACGATACAGACAAAGACGGTAAATTAAGCCTTATGATAGGCGGTGAAACCAACGGACAAATATTTGATGTTGAATACAAAGGCTCCGGTGATCCTGCTGTTTGGGATAGCTGGGATGTAAATATCGCTTTTGATGTTTTTGAACACAGCGGCATTTCTCCAACTGCAACACCAACTATCGAACCGAGATTCTTTTATGGATGCCCCGCCGCAGATATGGACGGAGATGGTAAAAATGAGTATGTTTTTGTCAACTACAGAACATCCTTCAGCGTGTGGGCAGAAGATGCTTATGTCTGGATGATTGAATCGGAAACAGGAACGGGAATAAACGAAAAAGATTTTTCTCCCGAAAGTTTTGCATTAGGACAGAATTATCCGAATCCTTTCAATCCAAATACAAAAATTGAATTCTCGGTACCGAAAGAATCGGCAATAAAATTATCTGTTTTCAACTTGTTAGGTGAAGAAGTAGTTAAACTTGTTGATGAAGTTAAACCTGCCGGTAATTACTCTGTAAATTTTAACGCTTCTAATTTACCAAGCGGAATTTATTTATACAGACTGCAAGCGGATAATTTTACCCAAACAAAAAAATTATCGCTTCTTAAATAGAATACATAATTTTTCTGTATAAAATAGTTATAGGATTTAGTCCCCCGGGCAGGCTGGAATATAAACCTGCCCGGATTTATTTAATTGCAAAGGAGCCAAAATGAAAATAGTTAAGAAAACACTTCTGACTCTAATAGTTGTATATTTAAACATTATCTATTTGTATGGCTCTACTGTGTATTATTCATCCCGGTACGATTCGCTTTCTCAACAAGACAAAAATCAAATAGAAAAAACAGTTGTTATCGGAAGCCAGACCTGGATGACTGAAAACCTTAGTGTAACCGAATTTAGAAACGGCGACAAGATTCATGTTTTTACAACATACGAAGAATGGTTGAAATCCGGGAAAGAAAAAACTCCGGCATGTGCCGACTACAATAATGACCCGGCAATAAGTAAAACAACCGGTAAACTTTACAACTGGTATGCAGTTAATGACCCGCGCGGTTTATGCCCGGAAGGATTCAGAGTACCAACGGAAGATGACTTTTCTATTTTACTTTCATTTACCGGTGGAAAAGGATATAACTCCGAAGCCGTTCAAAAAGAATTAGCCGAAGGGGGAAGCAGTGGTTTTAATGCACTATTCGGAGGATGGTGCTGCATGGATTACACTGATGAAGACACTTCATTCTTTTTTATAAATTTTTCAAGCAACGCTGCATACTGGTCGTCAACTGAAACCGGGAAGAATGATGCATTGAATCTCGATA
The DNA here is from genome assembly GCA_036795455.1 of Ignavibacteriaceae bacterium. Lineage (GTDB taxonomy): Bacteria > Bacteroidota > Ignavibacteria > Ignavibacteriales > Ignavibacteriaceae > DAIRET01. Next base: position 1,794 of record DAIRET010000055.1, on the reverse strand, counting down.
TCGGTACAACCTGGCGGAGTGATTCATACGGTGCTTATCTTGATCCTTCAAGCAGCAAAGAGCTTGCCTTTTCGGTGCGGTGCATTAAAGAATAGTAGTATTATTTTTTCCGTATCAAACTACCCGAATTTAGATTAATATTCCGTCGAAGTACGATTATTCTTGTGAAGCAGTCTCTCAACTATTAACTTTAACCTTTAATTTTATAGTACAATTAATCATTATGGAACAGATATGAAATACATAGTAACCCCTCTTTTACTTATTATTGTTTTATTTCAAATAGTTATTGCTCAAACCACAATACCAAAATATGAATTCCGCGGTGCATGGGTTGCAACAGTAGCAAATATTGACTGGCCTAAAAATAGGAATGCGTCTTCAGGCGAACAGATAAATGAACTTGTTACAATTTTCGATAGACTTGAAAAAGCCGGTATAAATGCCGTTATATTCCAGGTAAGAACCGAATGCGATGCATTATACAATTCTTACTACGAACCATGGTCCCGATGGCTTACAGGCGAACAGGGTAAATCTCCTTCTCCATATTATGACCCGCTTGAATTTGCAATTTCTGAAGCACATAGAAGAGGGATGGAACTCCACGCATGGTTAAATCCTTACCGTTCGGTTAAGAATGTTGGGGATTATAAAACCGCATCAAATCATGTTTCAGAATTACACCCTGAATGGATATTGGAATTCGGAAAGTATAAAATGCTTGACCCCGGCAACCCCGCTGTTAAAGATTACATTTTAAAAATTGTTACCGACATTATTACACGCTACGATATAGACGGTTTACATTTTGACGATTACTTTTATCCCTACTCACCAAAAGTTTCTACAGAAGATGCAGCAACTTTTAAAAAATATAATGCCGGGTTTACTGATATTGACGACTGGCGAAGATATAATGTAAACTCACTTATGGCAAGTATTTATAATGTAATCAAAGTAGTTAACCCGAGAATAAAATTCGGAATCAGTCCATTTGGAATCGTAGAGAATAAATATGCCGGTACACAAGGTTTGAACTCATTCTCGGTACTTTACTGCGACCCGCTTACATGGATTAAAGACAAAACGGTTGATTACGTTAATCCACAACTATACTGGGAAATGGATCACGATAAAGCAGCGTATAGAAAACTTTTACCATGGTGGGCTTCCGTTACAAAAGATGTTCATTTATATATAGGACATTTTTCAAGCCGGTTTTTCGGTAGAAGACAATCAGGCAATAAAGACGAACTGGGGAATCAACTTAGAATGAATCGAGAAACACCTAACGTTCACGGCTCTGTGTTTTTCAGTTCATCATCAATTACAGCAGCTAATAATGAGCTTGCCGATACTTTGAAGAATAATTTTTACAGCTACCCTGCTCTTACCCCTCTTATGCCCTGGAAGGAAAGTATTCCCCCTCTTTCACCGGTTAATGTTAAACTTACAAAGGATTCAATTAGTGTTATTTTAACGTGGGAAAAACCTGAACCGGCAGTTGATGGAGAGGTTCCGCATAGATACATTATTTACAAGTTCAGATCAGAGGAAGATTTGAATAAAAACAACCCGGGAAATATTCTTGAAATTGTAAACGGTGAAAGAAAAAGATACCGTGTTCAATTAAAGGATGGTGAAAAACCTGTATTTGTTATAGCTTCTCTGGACAGATTGAATAACGAATGCACGGGGGTTGTAGTAAAAGTAGAATAAACCCAGATACCATATGAAAGCGAGAGGTAGGAATGGGACGCTGATTATTATGAACTGTTATAATAAATCAGC
>DAIRET010000250.1:0-3339 GCA_036795455.1 Ignavibacteriaceae bacterium | reverse complement strand
ATGTTTTCAACCCCTTCAAGTCCATGTTCTAAAAGAAGGATATCGGGAGTAATAAGATTTGAACAGTTTTCAAATTCATGTAAAGATACAGTTTCCCCAATTAATTTGTATCCGAGTTGATTTATTGTTCTAATTAATTCATTTTTAGTTTCTCTACTTTCACCGACAATACATATTTTTGGTTTTGCCGTGGCAGAGAGTATATTTTTGTTCATTTAGCGTCCTACTAATAATACTTTTTATTTGACACACAATCCTTTCATGTCAAAAAAAATTAAATCCTTTGTTAAAATATATTTATGCAACACCTATAATTGCAATCCATTTATAAAAAAAAGCGAACATAAAACACATGTTAACTATTGTTACTAAGAATGCCGCTCGTATTACTTTTAAAATTAAACGGGATTCCGAAGTAGAAAACGGAACCTTCACCGAAAACACTTTCAACGGATATATAGCCACCGTGCTTTTCCACCATTTCTTTTGCGATAATCAATCCCAAGCCGGTTCCTTTTTCATTCGCGGTACCGTCATTAGTGAAAGTATTATCTATCTTGAACAGTTTTACAACATCCTGTTCTTTAATACCGATACCGGTATCAATCACCTTAATTTCGTGGTGTCTTTCCTTCTTTTCGTACTCAATTTTTATAGTACCACCAGGATAAGTAAACTTTATTGCATTCGAAATCAGGTTTTCAAGAATCGAATTCAGCATCTGTTCATCAGCTAATATAATTGTGTTCGGCTGAATGCTATTCACAATTTGAATCTTCTTGGCAATTGCGTTTGCACGAAGTATATTCAAAGAATACACAACCGATTCATAAGCATCTAATTGCGTTGGTTCAAATGGAATTTTTCCGAGCTGCAAGCGGGACCATTCGAGTAACTGCTCAATCAACTTATACAGGTTTTTAGTTGATTTATTAATGTTTAATAGAAACTCTTTTACCTTTTGTGCAGGAAGGGCTTCAAATTCTTCAACAAGAATGTTCGAGAAACCTATCAACCCTAGAAACGGACTTTTAAGGTCATGTGCCACAATTGAAAAGAACTTGTCCTTGCTGTCATTGATCTCTTTCAATTCTTTTTCCGATTTAACAAGTTGAGCATTTAACCGCATCAATTCCGAGGTTTTGGTTTCCAAAAGGTTCTTGCTTATTTGCAGTTCTTCGGTAAACTTCTTCAGTCTAAGTTCGTTTATTTTTCTATCGTTAATATCTCTTGCAACCCCCTGGAACCCGGTTATATTATTATTTTTGTCCCTTGTAATACTTGCTGTAAGTTCACCCCAAACCAGTGTACCATCTTTTCTAAGAAATTCCAATTCGAATTTTGTATTGATATTCTCAGGTACTTTACCGGAGTTATTTACGAACCTAATTACGTCGTAGTAGTAATTCTGCAAAAATGCTAAAGAATCCGGAGCGAGATATATTTCAGGTTGCAACTCAAGAAACTCTTCAACCTTATACCCAAGAAACACTTCAATGGCAGGGCTTAGATAAACAAGTTCCGGCTTGTTATCGACCATCCATAGAATATCCCTCGTGTTTTCCGCAAGCATTCTAAAACGTCCTTCGCTTTCAATAAGGCGTTTCTCCGAATTCTTTTTACTTGTAATATCGCGGAAAATACTTAACAGTAAAGGTTTTTCGTTTTCAAAATTAAGATATGAATTAGACAGAGCAAACCATAGATTTTCCCCATTCCATAACGTAAGCTCTTTTTCAAAATACGATTCTACTGAACGAGTTTTGAATCTTTTACTACTTGAAATTTTAAGGTCCGTTTTTTTTGCATCATTATAAATAACAGTAAAATCTTTCCCCACCAATTCATTCTCTTCTTTACCTGTCATTTTACAGAAAGCTTTGTTCACAAGAACAATTGTCCCGTTTTCATCAATAATGCGCATTCCGTCCATCGAATTTTCCCATATTGAACGGAAGAAGACCTCAGATTTGCGCAGTTTATCTTCATCAGAAAGCCTTTTTGTAATATCGCGTATTGAACAAATAACGAAAGGCTGTCCTTCAATCCTAAAAGCGTTGGCAATTATTTCAACAGGGAAAAGATGGTTTTCTTTGTTACGGTGATACCTTAATGGAAATACGGAAACTTCATTTTCTTTATACTCGGACACAGGAAATGCACCTGTTGCAATTACATCAATATTAAGCCCTAAAAACTCTTCCCGCCTATAGCCGTATAACGAACATGCAGCAGTATTAACATCCGAAATTAGTTGTGTTTCAAAATCAATTAAAACTATTGCATCCGAAATTGATTCATAAAGTATCCTATAACGGGCTTCGCTTGATTTTAACCTTATGTTTAATTCTTCTATTGCGTTTTTTTGTTTTATGTTCTCCCGGTTTTTTTTCCTAAGAGAATAATACCTGTTAAGAACCAAAAAGAGAATAAAAACACCGAGAATTGAAGCGGCAATTAAAAAATTTCTCTCGTTTGTTTTTTGCTTTAGTTCAAGTTGTTGTATTTTATTTTCTTTTTGCCTGGCTTCAAAGGAATGCTTTAACTCGGCTATCTTTTGGGCATTCTCTTCCTTGAATAATAAATTCCTTAACAAAGAAGAGCGTAATAAATAACCATATGCTTTTTGATAATTATTCTTTGCTGAATAGATTCTTGCTATTTCCGCACATATCTCAATTTCTAAAGGTTTATTCCCGTATTCTGTTGCAAGTTTAAGGCTCAGTGTCAGATAATCTAGAGCAAGTTGATTGTTATTCATTAATGAATGTGTGAAACCAAGATTTTTTTTTGTTATTGTCTGCATATTCAAAAAACCAAGTGAATTACTGAGTTCAAGAGATTCATTGTAATAAGCTAACGCTTGCTGATACTCTTTTTTTTCTCTATAAATATTCCCTATGTTATTTAGAGCAACAGCTATCTCCTCGCACTCAGTACACATCTTTTTATATAGTTCAAGCGACATTAGGTAACTTTTCAGAGCTTCGTCGTATTTTTTCTGGAACCAGTAAATGTTCCCGAGACTGTTCAGGATCAACGCTTCTCCCATCGTATATTTTCCTTCGCGGCTTATTTCCAATCCACGGTTATAATATTCAAACGCAGAATGGAAGTTTTCATAAGCACGGAAAATCATTCCCAGGTTATTTAAAGATTCAACAAGATACTCGGTATTTTTAATTTCTTCAGCTATACCTAGAGATTGAAATGCCGATTCTAATGCCTGGTTATAACTTCCGATAAGTATTTGCACTTTAGATTTGTATACGGAAGCGGCAGCAATCCCTTTTTTATCTTTTATCTTTTCATAGATGGATAATGACTTTCTAATCAGTT
>DAIRET010000249.1:0-3350 GCA_036795455.1 Ignavibacteriaceae bacterium | reverse complement strand
TGTTCAAGTGTGAACTTCATATCTTTTGTAGTTTCACCGAACTTAATACCGAGTTCTCTTTCAATAGCTTTTTCAATTTTATCTTTACCGGCAAGTTCGCACGAGATTGTTTTACACAACCTAACGATGTTTTTACCTTGCGGTTTTGAATGCAGAAAAGCATAGAAAGAAATGACTCCGTACACTTCAACAGGATGAATGTCAAGTAGGCGTGCTATTTCCTGCTGTGCATAGTCCGAGATGTAATTATATTTAGCCTGAATGTTTTGAAGAATAGGCAGTAAAGCCGCCCTGTCGCTCCCGTATTTTTCAACAAGAGTTTCGATTTCTTCTGTAATAGTGTTTTTTTCATAAACCAGCATAGACTAAGCCCCCTTCTTCTGTTTTAACAGGTTATTGATTTTCTGGAGCAATTGTTCCGGAGAAATCGGTTTTTCAACGAATTCATCCACGGGAACCATATCGCTAGTACCGTAATCAACTCCTAAAGCTTTAGAAACCGAGGTATACATAATGATCGGGATCTTAATGTTCTCTTTCCTCAGTTTTTGAGCAAGGAAGAAGCCGTCATCCGGTTCATCCATCATTACGTCTAATATGATAAGGTCGGGAGTATGTTCCTTGATTATCTTGTATCCATCATTTGGATTATTAGCCGTAATTACATCGAAACCATTGGTTTTAAGAACCAAACTACTGGCATCGAGAATATCGAGGTCGTCATCAATGACTGCAATTAACGCCATATTATTTTATCCTTGTTTGTTAGTGATATTATTATTGTTGATTAATTAATTGATATAATTCCAATCTAAGTTGTATTTACCTTTTCTTCAACGGAATGTGAACCGAGAACTCGGTCCCTTTACCGTATTCGCTTTCAACTTCAATTTTACCGGAATAGGAATCCACAATTTTTTTTACAAGTGATAATCCCAACCCGGTGCCATGAATATTTTTCGTATGCTCATTTTTCGCTCTGAAAAACTCACTAAACAATTTATTTTTTTCCTGTTCTTTCAATCCTATCCCGGAATCTTTTACTTTGATTACAAGATAGTTGCTTGAACAGGCAAGATTTACATCTATTTTCCCTTCTTCCCTGTTATATTTTATAGCGTTGCTTACAAGATTTGTAACCAATCTCTGAATTTCTGTTTGGTCTGCATTCAATTTCATTACCGGCTCGGTAATTATAAAATCGACCTTTAATTTTTTCTTCTCGATTTCAAACTGGAATAGATTAATAACATCCTGAATAATCTCTTTTACATCCAGTTCCTTTATTTCACGTACATTTGTTTTCATTTCCAGTCTTGACATATCAAGCAGGTCATTAACCATGTTTAATAACCCGGTTAGCCGTGAACTGGAGCGGTTCAAGAAATCAAGTTTTTGTTCATCTGTTACTTTTAATTTTTCGTTTGTGAGGATGTTTATGAAGCCGAGTGTGGCAGCGATGGGGGCTTTTAATTCGTGCGCAACCATTGATACGAACTGCGATTTTAGATGCTCAAGCCTCTTAAACTCCGTAATATCTTTTATTACTGTTACTACACCGGCAAGTGATTTATCCGGGTGTGGAACCGGCGAACATGTAACTTCGGCAAATAACTGATGTTCCGGTTTTAATTCTACCTGTGCCGAATACGAGTTCGGGTTATAATTTTTTGTATACAAATACTGGTTGATTATAACCGAAATTTCCGGCGGCAGCTTGTTGATTACATATTCTTCAATATTAATTTCATCCAGTTGAAGATACTTAAGCGCTGCCGGGTTATATAAAACCGCCTGCCCGTCCTTATTAACTACAAGAACTCCGTCGGCAAGCGAATTAATAATAGTATTTAACCTTGTTCTTTCAAAATGAACTTCAAGAAGCCTGCGTTCCCTATCCTGCCGGAGTCTTTCGGCTTCAATAATCAGTTTTCTTTTTTTGTAGCCGTTTTCAAGGTGATGATACAATTCTTCCGAAGTAAATGGTTTCGGAATATATCCGTCCGCTCCCATTTTAGTAGCTTGAACGGCAGTATCATAGCTTGCAAAAGCTGTTGCAATAAAATAGACTGTGTTCGGTTTTTTCTCCCGGAGATGTTTAAGAACATCAATACCGCCGATGTCCGGCATTTTCAAATCGATAACGGCAAGGTCATACTCGCCGCTGCTCCCCTTCCGAATTCCTTCCGTACCGTTTTCGGCAGTATCAACATCGTAACCCTCAAGCTCAAGAAGACGTTTCACACCAATACGGAGTGAATCTTCATCATCAATTACAAGAACTCTCGGCTTATCTTCGGGAGACATAAAACAAATCCTACTTCGTAAAACTATCCAGTTTCTGGATTAAGTCTTCGAGTACAACCGGTTTGTTAAGAACGGCATCACATTTCAACCATTCTTTTTCTTCGTTTGTTTGAACGTCGAACTTATAATTTGTTATATAAGTTGCCGAGGTCATCATAATTATCGGCATAGTTTTACCGTGAGGGTCTTTTCTCATTTTATAGCTAAGAATAAAACCCGAATCGTGTTCTTCCATCATTAAATCGATTAAAGCTGCATCCGGTTTGTATTCAAGAAATTTTTTGTATCCTTCCTCCGAAGAGTCTGCTGTTTCCACTTCGTATCCGTGGGAAAGAAGCAGCATCTTAGTTTGTTCAAGCAAGTCTACATCATCATCAACCAATAATATTCTTTTAATGTGTTTCATTATAATTCTATAACTCCTAGTTAAATTTTGTACTAATTAAATCAAGGTCCATCGGTATTTTAACAGTAAAAGTGGTTCCTTTACCTACTTCGCTGTTAAAAAAGATTTCTCCTTTGTGCATTTTTATTATTCCGTAAGTAATCGCCAGACCAAGCCCGGTTCCTTTACCAATCTTCTTTGTAGTGAAGAACGGGGTAAAAACTTTGTTAAAACTTTGTTTCGGAATACCCGAACCTGTATCTGTAATTTCCGTTACTATATAATTAGAATTTTGATATATTTTTATCAAAAGATTTTTCTCAATGCTCTCTTCCATTGCTTCGCAAGCATTGTTGAATAAATTCAAGAAAACCTGTTCAATTTGATCTTTGTCCCCGTCAAGCATTACATTTTCAGCATCATCCTCAATTTTTATCCCGACATCTTTATACCTCGGATTAATTTCATACGCTTTAACAAGTTTTCTAATTGACTCGCTGAAATTATACTTTGTCAAATTAAGTTTTCCCTGACGTGCGAAATTTAATAAATTCGACACTATATTTTTACATCTATTTGCTTCATTTATTATCAAATTTAAATCTTCTTTAGTCCGGGGGTCAGCAATTTTCTGTTCCAAATCTTTTATTAGTAAAGA
>DAIRET010000248.1:0-3352 GCA_036795455.1 Ignavibacteriaceae bacterium | reverse complement strand
CCTTAACTATTTTCCCTTCCGCATCAGTTAACCGCATTCCATCAAACGATTTTTGCCAGACCGAACTGAACTGTTCTTCCGATTCTATGATTTTGTCCATCATTTTTTTTCGTTCGGTAATATCTTCGTTAATGGCTATAAAGTGGGTTATTTTTCCTTCATCATCGAAAATGGGGGAGATAGAGGAAGATTCCCAGAATAGTTTGCCGTTCTTTTTCTTATTTAAGAATTCACCACGCCATACTTCTCCGGATAGTATCGTTTTCCATAGTTTTTCGGACTCTCCAGGTTGTTTATTTCCGTTACTTAAAATACCGGGATTTTTCCCTATAACTTCTTCAGCGGCATAACCGGTTATTTCAGTAAACCTGGGATTTACGTATTCGATTATACCTTTAACGTCAGTAATAATTATCGATGTCGGGCTGTGTTCAATTCCACGGGATAGTTTCCTTATTTCTTCGGTTGCTTTTTTAAGTCCGGTTATATCAAAAACATAACCCTTAATAGTTGACATGTTACCTTTTTCATCAAAACCTCCGATTACATTTACGAGTATTGTAATATTCTTGCCGTCTTTACGTAAAATCCGGGTTTCGAATAAGTCAAGTCTTTTTTGAACCCTGAGTAGTTTATATAGTTGCATAACATCTTCATGAGACGGAAAATGATTTAAAAAATTTATTTTCAGTAATTCTTCAACAGTGTCATATCCAAGCATTTTGGCAAGAGCCGGATTACAAAGCTGGAAAGTTCCATCAACTGACGCTATAAAATCACCGGTTAAATCTTCATCAAAAATACTTCTATACCTTTTTTCGTTTTCTTCGATAAGTCGTAGCTTTTCTCTTTCATCTGATTGGTCTCTAAAAACAAGAACCACGCCGATAATTTGATCATCGATGTTTTTAATAGGTGCTCCACTATCAGCTATGGGGATTTCTTTTCCATCTTTAGATATAAGCAAAGTATGGTTAGCAAGACCAACAATTAGTCCTTTTTTTAAAACTTTATGAACCGGGCTTGCAACTGCTGAACGGGTATCCTCGTTAATAATATTAAAGACGGTATCAATGTCCTTGTTTTTTGCTTCGCTTTCAGTCCACCCGGTTAATTGTTCGGCAACGTGATTCATATGCTTAATAAGCCCATTTTTATCTGTCGTAATAACCCCGTCTCCGATACTGTATAAGGTGGTTTTGAATTCTTCCTGTGCTTCTCTTAATGCCTGTTCCGAAAAATATAGTTCTTTATAAACGTTTTTTTGTTTGGAATTATAAAACCATGCAAGTCCGATACCGAGTGCAATCAGTATAAGAAAAGAAAAAGCATTTGTAGCCATTGCTCTGAATTTAAGTTCTGCAAAGATTTCGTTTTTATCTATTTTAGCAACCATGAACCAATTAGTGCCCGGGATTGAACTTAAGTAGGAAAGAACTTCAATTCCTCTGTAATCAACACCTTCAAATATTCCTTTTTTTCCAAGTACCGATTGAACACCCGGAAGGGATGTTTCCGTAATGGATGCTTTAAGTTTTAATGCCGTATTTTTTTTGTGTCTCAATTCACTAAGGTATAGAATGCTATCGCTTTCTTTTCTCAAGATATAAGTTTCAGCACTTTTCGCAGGAGTAACCCACCTCTCAATCAGCGGAAAAAGCATTACTTGAGGGTCGTGTCTGAATAGAATAAAAGCTATTATTTTACCCTCTGCATTTATTATTGGTGAAATGAAATCAAGATGGACATGATGATGAATCGAACAAAGATATAAATCGGTTGACACAGTAGATGCAGGGTTGCCGTTCTTATTTATTGTTTTTATTATAATTGAATCTAAACCGGTTACTTCTCCAGTAGAAACTAGCGTTTTAAGGTCTAATGAAAGTACGAAAATCTCCTTGTAATCATGTTCTTTTTTAATTGAAATAAGATAACGGGATAACCGTTTTCTTTCATTTTCGTTGGAATTGATTAAGAAGTTTGATATGCCGTCAACAAGAAGGTCGCTTTGAGAAATTAATGAAGCATCAAGTAGTTCATCCGTATACGAATTCGAGATCTGGTTTATTTTAAGTTCGGCAATTGCTTTTAATTCGTTATACTTATTATTCTTGATTGAATTTGTCTGGTTTTGATAATAATAATAACTTCCTATTATAATAATAATAGTGAAAAGCAAACCAAATAAAATAAGGTACCATTTATTAACAAAATTAATAGTATGTTTAGTCTCCATGAACTATCTCGATTCTTGGTCAAAAGTTGAAATATCCGGGAAAAATCAAATTCCCATGCGGAATTTTATAATCCGCCATAAACTTTTAAACGTTTACAATGTTTCAGTACACTGTAATTATGAAAACATTTTTCCGTATCGAATGGATACGTGTAAAAAAAAACGGTTTTATGTTTTAAACATACATTAAGAAAACAATTTCACAAATTATCCCGGAACTTTTAATTATTTTGAGCCTCGTCATATTTACCTGCATGGGGAGGATCAATTGCTTTCAGTATTTTAAATAGCTCTTCTTTATTAGGAAGATTTTTTAAGTAGTCTATCAATTCACCATGTTTGGCATCAAAAAACGATTTAGCAAATACGCTGCGGGCATCAATCTTCGATTTTAAGGAGTTCATAGTTTTAACAAACCCGGTAATCTTTTCCAGACCGGCTTTGGGATTTTTAGGATAATAATCCAGTCCGTAATGATATTCATAAATAGCTTCACGCATCGGTCTGAATTTCTCACTTAACAAATCTTCTACTAAGTCTCTCCTGTTAAAACTACCGCTCCCTTTATCCCATCCTTTTGCATTCCGGTAGTTGAACGAAAGATTTACAATATCCATTGCTTTGCTGAATGAAGGGGTTCCGGATAGCTTTTCCCAGCTATCGTTTTCCATCCCAATAATAATGAAAGCGTAATAATCCAGGAAACTTTTAAGCGAGTTAAATTCCATGGGACTGAAATACATAGTTTGATTTCTTTCATAAGTAAAATTCCATGTATTGTCCATTATTGTAACTATCGGCGAGTAATTTTCAGTTTTATAAATTTGTCTTTGGCTGCCTATGAATACCTGGGCTGAGTAATTAGTTTCATCCGATGCAGACATGAAAAAAATGTTGAATGTACATTTGATTCTCGGTACCTGCCAGTTATCACCTGTGAATTTTGTATTGTTTAGATAATCCGATATTACCTGCTCAAAACCTATCAGGTATTCTTTGTTATAACTCGGTAGTTTTTCAAAATTTACTGTAACTGTGGCTTGCAGTTCTTGCGGAAACAAAAACCGTACAAATAAAAACGATATGAAAACTACTTTTTTCATTATATTGCCC
>DAIRET010000247.1:0-3387 GCA_036795455.1 Ignavibacteriaceae bacterium | reverse complement strand
CTATTTTTACAATTCCTGCATTGTACATACTTGAACTTGAAGCACATTTTTACCAAATATTTCTTGCTTCAATGTTCGGAGGATTCCTCGGGATACTATTCCTTATTCCTTTCAGAAAATATTTTGTCGCTGAAATGCACGGTAAGTTCCCGTTCCCGGAAGCAACCGCAACTACAGAAGTATTGGTAGCGGGAGAAAAAGGGGGGAAGCAAGCCATAGTTCTTGTAATGAGCGGTTTAATAGGCGGATTATATGATTTTATTATTGCTACATTCGGATGGTGGAGTGAAGTATTTACAACCCGTGTTGTTGCATTCGGAGAGGTGCTTGCAGATAAATACAAAATAGTATTTAAATTGAATGTTGGTGCGGCAGTTATGGGACTTGGTTACATAATCGGTTTGAAATACGCTGCAATAATAGCTGCAGGTTCATTCGTTTCATGGTACTTACTGATTCCGGTTGTTGCTTACATCGGTGAAGCATTAACAACCCCTGTTGGCGCTAATATTACAAAATTAGTAAGCGAGATGTCCGCGGAAGAAATATTCCGTAACTATGTTCGCCACATCGGTATCGGCGGAATTGCAATGGCGGGAATAATAGGAATTATCCGCTCTTCAAAAATTATTGCTTCAGCATTTTCGCTCGGAGCAAAAGAGATTTTTGGAAAGAAAAGCGGTAAAGTAGAACAGCTTAGAACCCAGCGTGATATACCGATGGCTATAATCGCAGCAGGTATTTTCGTTACCGGTATATTGATTTTCATTTTCTTCCAGTTCGGAGTAGTAGAAAATCTTACACACGCAATAGTCGGTTTATTAATCGTTTTGATTATTTCATTCCTTTTTACAACAGTAGCGGCGAATGCAATTGCAATTGTAGGAACGAACCCGGTTTCGGGAATGACTTTAATGACCTTGATACTTGCATCAATTATTCTTACTTCGGTAGGTTTAAAGGGTGAAGCCGGAATTATTTCCGCACTAATAATTGGCGGTGTTGTTTGTACCGCTCTCTCAATGGCAGGTGGATTTATAACAGATTTAAAAATAGGTTACTGGCTCGGTTCATCACCTTATAAACAGGAAAGCTGGAAATTCCTCGGAACATTCGTATCGGCTTTAACTGTCGGTTACGTTATAATGATTTTAAATGAAACATACGGTTTTACGGGTGAAGGTGCTTTGGTTGCTCCGCAGGCAAATGCAATGGCAGCAGTTATTCAACCGCTTATGTCGGAACAACCAGCTCCCTGGATGCTTTATATTGCAGGTGCTTTTATAGCATTAATTCTTACAATGATTAAAGTTCCCGCACTCGCTTTTGCACTCGGTATGTATATTCCTCTTGAACTAAACACTCCTATTCTTATAGGCGGATTAATTGCACACTTTGTTTCTACAAGAAGTAAAGATGAAAAAATTAATAATGCAAGAAGAGAAAGAGGAACATTAATAGCCTCCGGGTTTATTGCCGGCGGTGCTTTGATGGGTGTGTTCAGTGCTTTCTTAAGATTCCAGGGCTTTAACTGGGTAGATGCAGAATGGTTTGAATCTCACTCTGCGGAACTGATTGCGCTTGTTATGTTCTGCGGTATTTGTGTTTATATGATCTGGGATTCACTTAGAGCAAAAGCAGAAGAATAATTCTTTTTAATTCCAAAGGGGCTGTATTATAGCAGCCCCCGTATATTAATTCACCGCAAAAAAATACCTCTAATAACGTCATACTACATATTATATTTCACTACAAGAATTAAAGATTTATTGAGCATTGAAAAAATATTTAGTAACCGCACTTATACTCCTTTTAACAGGTAACGGATTTTCAAAAACCGATTCTACTTTAAGTCTCGCATTCAAAAGAAACCGCGCAATAGTACAAACAACACCGGTTTTTACTCCTCCAATTGCGTTGTACGATTTGTATGATGGCTTTCTACTTGTACGGCAGGCAAACGCAGGCGATGCTTCGGCTCAGCATGAACTCGGTTTGCGTTATCTTACAGGGAAGGGATTTTTGCCCGATACGGTTAAAAGTTTTTACTGGGTGAAAAAAGCAGCCGAACAAAATCTTGCAATTGCAAATTTTAATATGGGAATTTTTTATAACAACGGCTGGGGCTGCGACTGGAACCCGTTTGAAGGATTTAAGTATTTTAAAATTGCTGCCGAAGGGGGTATGCCAGAAGCACAATATCTTGTAGGATTGATATACACCGAAAATCTTGTAGTTATCCGTAATCTTTCCGCTGCATACAAATGGATAAATAAGGCTGCCGAACAAAATTACACTTCGGCACAAATCACTCTTACCGAAATGAAAAAAAGGGGAATCAAAGAGACAGGAGAAGAGATAATAGCAGAAACTATTGAAGAAAAACAAAAAGAGAAAAGTGTTTCATTAAAGTATATCGACTTTACTGCCGATACTACTTCTGTTGTTAATGATTCGACAATAGTTGAAGACATTCTAAAAGAAGGGACGTCAATATTCAAAGAAAATATCGGGGTGAAGAATTTGAAAGATTCGCTTCTTTTCGGGGATACTTCTTTGATAGCCGTTACAAAAAGAGCTGCGGATGCGGGAAGCCCGGAAGCTTTGATTTTCCTCGGTAGAATGTTCGAAAAAGGTTTGACTGTTGAAAAAAATCAAATTACAGCGGCGCAGTATTATATAAGGGCTATAAGACTTGAATCAATTAAAGCACCGATGCTGCTTTGGGATTTGATTAATCAAAAAGATTTTTTTGTTAAACTCCGCTCAATGACTTCACTTGATAACGATGATGCACGTTACGTGTGGGCTGCATTAACTTCTTTGAAACTTGATTACCGTATTGCGGAACGAGATGCAATTCAACTATTAAATAAAGCAGTTGAAAAAAAACATATACCTTCGTTAATGGAACTGGCACTTCATAATTTCAGGGGGACTTTTATTGAGCAGGATGTAAACAAAGCGTATTCGTTATGGAATGAAGCGGCACTGCAAGGGAGTGTCGAAGCTGAAATCAGGCTGCTGATGGGACGCATTGCACAAAACCGGAACCATAAAATTAATGAAGATGAATTGGTTATGCTACAAAATGCAGATTCAACCGGTTCTATTGTTGCACAGCTTACTCTTGCGTATTGTTACGAAAACGGGAACGGAATTCAACAAAATATTGCCAAAGCTATTGAGTATTATAGAAAAGCTGCGTACCGGGGGAGTAATTCTGCTTATGAATCAATGAAAAGAATTTATAATGCCGTACGTCCCGACAGCGAGGAGTTCAGGATTTATTATGAGTGAGCTTTTGGTGGTGAATGAGGTAAGCTTAAGAAAAAGATTAAGAAGTTATGTTTAAAAAGGTAAAAATAGAGAAATGAAAAGAAGAAA
>DAIRET010000246.1:0-3396 GCA_036795455.1 Ignavibacteriaceae bacterium | reverse complement strand
GAAAAACTTGTTGTTCGTGCTTATGATTACTACGAAGCTGATATTGTGAAAGCAGGTAATTATTGTCTTCTTAGTGCATATATGCTAAAAGGTATTTGTGCCGCTTTTATGGATCTTGCTTACGGTGGTCGATATGATGCTAGCGGAAAAACCGGTTTAAGAACTTATACTTGTAAACAAGTTAAAGGTCTTGAATGTGGAGATGACTACGGCGAATTCTTAGTTACAAAAGCATAGGGATTAACCAAAAAAGGCACATGAATTACCATGTGCCTTTTTTCTACCAAAAGGGTTTAACTAAATTATCAGTAATTTTCCGTCTTTCATTATTACTTTTCCATCCATGTAGACTGTTGGTTTTTTAATTACACCGTCAAGATGAATCGGGACATTTACGCTTCCTCCCATTGATTTATTGTTACCGAGAGCGATGTGGATTGTTCCCATAACTTTCTCATCTTCAAGCAGTATTCCGCTAAGTTTTGCAGATGGATTAGTCCCGACACCGAATTCTGCAATATTACGGGCATCTTTACCAACTTTATCGAGCATCTCATTCAGTTTTTTTGCCATCGTTCCGCCGGTTATCTTCACTGCGTAACCGTCTTTTACTTCAATTTTTATATTGGCGTTTTTTATCAAACCGAGTCCAGCCATCGAACCGTCAACAACAAACACTCCGTTTGATGTACCTTCCACAGGCGCTAAATACGCTTCCCCGGTAGGAAGATTACCGCTCTCTCCTTTTTTGTGAAATAAACCTTTTGAAGGAATTACTTTTCTTCCTTTTATAATGAAAGAAATATCGGTTCCGTTTGGTGCAGTTACCCTAATTTCTTTCCCTTTTTCAAGAACCTTTTGGACTTTTATTGTCATTCTTGCTATCGCTTTATAATCTGCATTTAAACCGCGTATCATTACTTCTTCTGTAATTCCCGGGAATGTAGCAATCCTAACTCCATTAGCAGAAGCATTCCTGCGTGCATCCGTATGGGTCAATGATTTTGAGGTAGGACAGAAAACGATATCGAACTTTTGCATCAAATCTGCAACTTCCTGCGGCGGCTCTTCACCGTTAATTTTACCCGGTTTCATTTCGATATATAATGCTTTATGTCCGAGATTTAATGCATTAACAAACAATGAATAACCGATCTTTCTTTTAAGCGTGTCGGTTATAACAAGAATAGATTCTTTCTTTTTTGCACCCATACACTCTTTTATTGCCGTAATGGAGGCTTTATCTAATTTAGTTAGTTTCATATTATCCTCTTATAATGGAAAACCAATATTTATTTGTACAATAGCAGTGAATCCCCCGTTTTGAACAAGCATTTCAACAGGCGAACCGGGAGGTTGAAGGTTCGATAAATAGCTCCCATCTTCGTATTGCATTTTTTTAATTTTATAATTTGAATACCCGGCAGCACCTTCAAGACTAATATAGTTTTCGATTATGTGAATAATAAAACCACTGCCGAATGAATAACCGATTGACGGCGATTCATTTTTTAATGAAGTTATTTGAGTTGATTGTCCCGGGTAACTAACGGAGCTAACAAGTTTAGCGTTTGTATAAAGGATTGCGGCATCAATAACTTTCCAATCAAGAAATTCGAAAATAGTTGTTCCGACATCAACCCCTAAAGCAAGATGGTTGTACTTCAGTTCGAGAGAATTCTTGATATTTCCCTGCCAGCTTTTTATTGATGCTTCTTTCTTTTCCGATAGTGCCTGGTAGAATCCTTTGAATGTGAGTATTAACCCCGAGTAGTTCTTTCTGAAGAAATTAATTCCGAAACGGACACCTTTTGCAGAACCGAATTCATCAAAAGGTTTGTCAAGTGAATCGCCGTATAATTGATTGAATCCGGTAATGAACGAATTCAATCCCTCTGCGTCATATTCCTGAACACCGTAACCGGCATATGCACCAACCAGTCCCAAACATCCGAATCCAAGTTCCTGATCCTGGGACATGGAATTGGATACCACAAAGAAAGGAAGAATGAAAAGTGATTTCCAATTCATCAATTACCAAAAATTAATTTTTCAAACATAACCGTAGCCTATACACCGTGCTGAATGATTATTAATCCATTGACGGTGAGATTAAATAATCTTTTAATATTGTATGTTAATGTAACAAATTATTCATTAGTTATAAAATATGAATAGCTTGCTACGATTTGTTAATCCCTTTTTCCAGTCTTGTTTCTCCAAGTTTCATTTCATTTCTTTTAAGCAGGAATGCGAAAAGCAATCCCAATACTCCGAGAGTTGAGAATATCCACATCCCGAGGTTATATCCTTCAGGATTTTCCGGGCTTGCATAAGACATATCATTCGCCAAACCGATGAGAATATTAAATGCAGCCAAACCGATGTTCTGTATCATTGTCATTAAACCGTATGCTGTTCCAAGTCTTGAGTTATCGACAACAAAAGCAACCGAGGGCCACATCACAGCAGGAATGAGTGAGAATGCTATCCCCATCATAGACATCGGAATTATTAAGTATGCAGGTATCTCGGAATGAATATCAAAAAAATCAAAATGGATTGGAATAGAACCTTGCAAACCGAGCGGTGCAGCAAGATCAACTTTATATGCCATTATCAAGTAAACAGGAACTATTAAAAGAGAGCCTAACATCATTAAGTATGGCCGCTTCCCTATTCTATCCGACAATAAGCCGAACAGCGGGGTGAATATCATTGCTGCAAGTGTTAATATACTTGATAGATTTCCGCCAACCTCGCGCGTTGTCCCGTGAGCTTCCTGGAAATATTTAATTGCGAAAGTTTGAAACGGAAACATTGCCGAGTAAAACGTAACACATAAAGTTGAAATGAACCAGAATGATGCGCCGAAACGGAATATTTCCTTTAATTCAATTTTGTCTTGCGACCCTTCGTTTGGTAATTCAAATTTCTTCGATGCATAAACATCCAGTAAAAAATAGAGAATTATAAAAACTACAGCCGAAAAACCTGCTGCGACAGTAACCCAAAGCGGTGTCTGCCAATACTCGTATAAACTTCTTCCCCATGTAGGAGAATTCAATGCAAGAAATGACCCGAGGCGTGCAACAGTTAAATTCAACCCGAAAGCGAATGACAATTCTTTCCCTTTAAACCAGCGTGCTACTATTGTTGTGATTGCAACAATCATCGACTCTGCACCCAATCCAAAAACAAGTCTGCCTGCTGCCATTACAAAAAGACTTCCGTGAAGCGCTGTTATAACCGAGCCGAGAAATACTAATAAAGTGAATAGAAAAACCGATTTCCTTGTACCGATTCTATCGATAATTATTCCCCCTATTAATACCATTATTATATTGGGTAAACTATAAATAGCATTCAATAAACCGATATTGGAATCTGAAAAAT
>DAIRET010000054.1:0-16829 GCA_036795455.1 Ignavibacteriaceae bacterium | reverse complement strand
TTCGATGTTATTCAAACAGGCAACTATATTTCCTTCGATGTAATGAATACAATCATTATTGATAGAAAAGGAAATATTAAAAACGCATTCGCAGTTGCAGATTCACTCGGAATTGGGGAAACCGCTGTAATTCAACAGCTCAACAAAGATTATTTCCTTGATGTTTCATTAATTATCGGCAAAGATTATAAACAACTTAAACCATTAGCAAGAGGATCAAATTGACACCTGAAAAACTGAAAGAACGAATTGCATCTCTTATATTTGAAAAAAAAGGTGCTGATGTACTTGAAATCAACCTTAACGGCATTACAACAGTAACCGACTATTTTATTATTTGTACAGCGGATTCCGATATACAGGTTAAAGCAATTGCAGACCATATCGAAAAAACTCTTAAGGACGAAGGAATTAAAATCTGGCACAAAGAAGGGTATATGGCTCTGCATTGGGTTCTTCTTGACTATGTGGATGTTGTTGTTCATATCTTTCAAAGAGAATCAAGGGAATATTACAATCTTGAAAAACTTTGGGGTGATGCGGATATTGTGCATGTAGAAGACCCGCTTTTGAAAAAGAAAGAATCGAAACAGAGGAAATCCACTAAATAATTTTACGAGGTCTATTAATTGAAAAACTATTTATTCTCACTTTTTCAGCAGACTGCTGATTCACTTCCTTATTTAAAAGAGATTACTATTACATTCGAAAAACCAAAAGTTGAATCTCATGGTGATTTATCGACTAACAGCGCTATGCTTCTATCGAAAATAATCAAAAGGAATCCCCGTGAAATAGCAAATGAAATTATCTCAAATCTAAAGTACGATACTAATGTAATTGAAAAAGTTGAGATTGCCGGACCAGGATTTATAAATTTTTTCTTTACAAAAGAATATGTTACAGATATTATCAAAGAAATAATTACAAATCCCGGCTCATACGGAAGGTCGGATAAGTTCAATGGTTTGAAAGCTAATGTCGAGTTTGTATCTGCGAATCCAACCGGTCCTCTTACTGTAGGACACGGAAGAAATGCGGTTTGCGGTGATACTGTGGCTAATCTTTTAGAGTGGGTCGGTTATGATGTTGATAGAGAATATTATTTCAATAATGCTGGAAGACAGATGCGGGTATTGGGGGATTCAGTTAAACAACGTTATTTGCAACTGCTCGGTAATGAAATTGAATTCCCTGAAGATTATTACCAGGGAGAGTATATCGTTTCAATAGCTGAGAAACTTTTCAAACAATATGGCAATACTTTGATTGATGAATCACCCGAAGGGAAATTCAAAGAAGCGGCTGAAAATGAAATTTTTCTTGAAATCAAACAAACACTTGAAAGAATAGGGATAAAACATAAAACTTTCTTTAATGAAAATACCCTTTACGATGAAAAGAAAATCGAGGGGTTACTTGAACTACTCAAACAGAAAGATTTAATTTATGAAAAAGATGGTGCTGTTTGGTTGAAGCTTTCGGAACTCGGTAATGAACAGGATAAAGTTATCGTAAAATCTACAGGTGAACCAACCTACAGGTTACCGGACATTGCATACCACATTACGAAGTTTGAAAGAAATTATGATTTGATGGTTGATATTTTCGGCTCGGATCATAGTGCTACTTATCCCGATGTTTTAGCCGGGTTGAAATCGGTTGGTTATGACAGCTGTAAAGTAAAAGTATTGATTCATCAATTTGTAACTGTAATGCAGAACGGGGAAGCAGTTAAAATGTCAACCCGTAAAGCAAATTATATTACACTTGATGAACTGATTGATGAAGTGGGGAGCGATGCAGTTCGTTACTTTTTCAATATGAGGAACATTACTTCTCATATGAATTTCGATTTGAATCTTGCAAAACAAAAATCGGATGACAACCCGGTATTTTATCTTCAATACGCACACGCAAGAATTTGTTCGATCCTTAGAATGGTAGAGGAAGAGAAATTAGTACTATCAATAGAGAATTTACATCTGCTTCAAGCTGATGAAGAACAAAAACTTTTGAAAAAACTGGGTAGTTTTAAAGAGGAAGTACTTTTGGCTGCCGGGTTACTGGAACCGCAAAGATTGACGGTTTATCTTGAAGATTTGGCTGCTGCATTTCATCGTTTCTATACTAACTGCCGTGTAATTGGAACCGGGAAGGAATTATCCGAAGTACGAATTGCTTTAATAACTGCAGTAATGATAGTACTGAAAAACGGTTTAAGTATTCTCGGGGTTTCAGCGCCGGAAAGAATGTAGGAATTAATCAGCAAGACTGATTGATACCGCATACACTTTTGCCGCACCTGAATTAATGAGTGCTTTACTACATTCATTCACAGTTGCTCCTGTAGTAATAACGTCATCAACAAGAAGAATTCTCTTTCCTTCAATGTCTTTAATCTTAACTACTTTGAAAGCATCAGCGATGTTGTTTTCGCGTTCTGTTTTGCTCATTGTAGTCTGCGTTTCGGTATAACGGATTCTTTTAACAACTTTAGTATTTACAGGTATTTGCATAACCTTTTTAATTCCTTTTGAAATGTAAAAGGATTGATTATAACCTCGTTCAGCTTTTTTTAACCGGTGCAATGGAATGGGAATGATCAAATCGAATTTCCATTCCGGGCGGTTCTTCCTTAAAAAAATACCTAATAGTTCACCGAGATAAATTCCGTTTTGAAATCGTTTTTTGTACTTCAAGTTATGTAGTACATTTTGAAGTACACCTTCCTTTTCAAATAAAAAAGGGGAATAGAACCCGCTTATAAATCCTTTTTGAAAAAACTTTTTGTTATACTCTGCTGTTAGTCTGAAATCATCGGCGGGCAAAATTGAGTGGAGACATTCTTTGCATAATACTTTCTCATCCGTTTGGAGTTTGTTGTTGCAGTTTTGACATAACTGCGGAATGAAAAAATTCAAAAAAACTGTCAGCAGATTACCCAGCATTGTTACAACATCCCCTCCCGTTTTCGTATAAACCATTCCATAGCAAATAAAAGGATGAGTAGTATTAAAGCCCATTCATTCGACCAGAGAGATATTTCCGAAATATTAAGTCTTTCTTTAGATGCTTTTTCATTAATCTTTTTAAGTTCATCAAAAAGCTGTTTGTATTCGCTGTTATAATAAAACTTTCCCTTTGTCCGCATTGAGAGCAGCTTCAATAAATCTGCATCAAGTACCGGGTTAATTAGTTCAATATCCTGGTCTCCTATGTTGAAGCGACCCGCATCCGTACCGAGTTTTTTCCTGTTAAGAGCTGCTTCACCGCTAAATGAGTAATCACCGCTCTTGGCAGATTCGAGTATACCCTCATAAATACCGTTTCCAGCAGAAATAAGGTTCACTACATACTCTTCTTCCCTGTTACGAATTTTCAATTTTACTTCAGAGTCATTCACGGGATTAAAACTCTCATCATAAACTTCTGCGATGAATTGAACGACTTCACCTGCCGAATAAATCTTCTTTGAAGTTGCAATTCGCACCTGTTTTCTTTCATCCTTTGCATTTAGCCATTTAACAGAATTAAGAATAAACCTGTCAAACAAATCTATATTAGCATTAGCTCTTTGAAGTTTCCACCGCCAAATATCACTTGCGGTAACTGAAATAGACCTCTTTGAACCTAACCTTCTCGTTACGATTAAAGGTGTATTTATGTTTACATTATTCACCTTAGTTAAAGAAAGTATTTCGCTTTCAGGTTTGGATTGGAATTCCCATCGCGGCATATACACAGGCGGAAGATTATTCCAATTTTGAAGTACATTCATTCCGCTATGCTGTAGTATAGGGTTCTTCGATTCATTTTCAAGTACATTGGGTTGTACTTCTATAGAACCCGGAACCACTCTTCTTACAGTAATCGGAATTTCGGGTTGCAGTATATTCAACTTGTTGTTATCAATACTTTCCGACAATAGTAGAAAAAACGGTTTCTTCTTTTCCTTTACCTGCGTAGAAATATTATTCATTAATTCGGTATTTGTTTCAGCAGTAGGGAAGTGTATCAAAAAGAAAATGTCTGCACTATCAACCAGCTTTGAAACATTCGGATTACCGAAATATCTACCTCTCCCGGTTTGAATAATCGAATTTACAGTAAAATTCGTATCCGCCTCCAGAGCATTCTTAATGAATGAATGATCATTCGAAGGTAATCCTGAAATAAGCAGTACTTTTATTTTGTTACTAAGTACATTAACGTAAAAAACTCTGTTGTTATTCGCTGTTGTATACTCACCTTGAAGCGGGGAGATGCTTACAGATAACTTCTTCTCTCCTTGTAAGGACGGAGTATAATCGAAATTAATATTCTGCGTTCCTGCCGGACTTAAAACTATGTTTTTCTCTTCCAGAATTATATTATCTTCCGTAAGTGTAATTTTAGCTCCTTTATCGCTGTATCCTTTGTTTTGAATTACCGATACAATGCCCGTTGATGTTCCGGCATAGATATATTCATTAAACAAAACATTTTGAACGGATACGTCATTTCTGTTTGATGAATCACCGACTCCGATTGTAAACACCGGTACTCCAAGCCTTTCAGCCAAATTTACAGGGTTTGTTCCTTCAGTTATTACACCATCCGAAATTATCGAAATTGAAGCGATATTTTTATTTTTATCAATTGAGTTAAAAACCGATAGAAGATTTGTTGTAGGCTCATTGAAAGATAATCTTTCATTCCCGCTGTTTTCCAGTTGATTTACTTTTGCTCCGAAACTGTAAAACTCTGAAGATGAACTTAAATCATTTTTAGTGAAATCAGTTAAGAAGTTTTTTACTGTTTCTTCCCGGTTGCTCCCGTCTTTAATTTTAATAGAAGATGAGTTATCCACAAATACAAGGTTCACCGGCTGGATTGTTTCTTTTTGTGTTAAAGTAACAATCGGTTCAAAGATTAGAAATAATAGAAGTAAAAATGACCCCGCTCTAAAAAAAGAAAGAAGATATTTCAATGGTTTGCTTACTACCGGGATTGTAAATCTATATACATAAAATGTGTAGACTACTGCTATTACCGCCAGCAATAATAAATAAAGCCAGTTAAAGCTTAATGAAAGTCCTATGCTTTCGATGTTGAACATCAATATTAAGTTTTAAGGTTGGAAATGTCCCACTTCAGCAACTGCTTATAAGTATCATAATCGGTTGTATCGAAGTGAAGCGGTGAAACTGAAACGTAATCATTTTTAATTGCGTATTGGTCAATTTCAAGGTTTTCGTCAAGTTCAACAAGATTGCCGGTCAACCAGTAATAATCTCTTCCGTACGGGTCCTGTCGTTTTTCATAAATATCGTCCCATTTGGATTTCCCCTGCTTTGTAAGTAGTATTCCTTTAATATCTTTTTCTTCAAGGTCGGGAACGTTCACATTCAAAAAAGTACCCGGTTTGATTTTATTCTTCACAAGTTGTATTGCCAGCATTTGTGCTACTTTGCCTGCATACTGAAAGTGAGTTGCCGCGTGATTTGTAACTGAAATAGCAATCGATGGCACTTCCATTATTGCGGCTTCCCGTGCAGCAGAAACAGTACCTGAATAGATTGTATTTATTGCAGTGTTTGAGCCGTGATTAATCCCTGAAACAACAACGTCCGGCGATTCTCCCATTATGTTTCTTATTCCCATCTTAACACAGTCAGCGGGTGTACCGTCAACAGCATAACCGAAAAAATCACCGTTTCTATAATATCTTATTACTCTTAGCGGGACTTTCATTGTTATTGCATGTCCTACTGCGCTCTGTTCTTTCCATGGAGCTACTACTGTAACATCCCCGATTTCTTTTAATGCTTTTACAAGTTCGTATATGCCGATTGAGTCTATACCGTCGTCGTTGCTGACAAGAATTTTCAATTTCTTTTCTCCAATTTCTATAATTTTATGCAGCAATATAACCAATGCGAAAAACGTATGAAAGATTGAAAGGAGGGGATTGATCTATTGCTTTATTGTTGAGCAGGCTACAGCTCTTGAATACCCATTGAAACCATTATTACATATACACTTTAATAGTATATAGGTGTTATTAATCTTGTTCAATCCCTAAAATTAAAAGGGGAACCGGTGGATTATTTCTTCCGTGTCTTAATACATTATAAACTTCGCCCTCATAATATGCGATTCCATTACTCATTTGAGATTGCATTTTCTTTGTTGGTAACACTTCAATTCCAAGATTTATAACTCCACCTGAATAGAAAAGTAGATGTTTAACGAATAAGTCAAATGCTACAAAAGCATATTTGCCAAACTGAATTTCAACCGCAATCTGGTTTTTGACAAAATCAGTTTGCTTATATGAAGATATTGGAGCCTTAATCCCTTTTGAAATTAGAAAATCTTTTTGTCTGTTGTATGGTAACATAATTAATTCTGGTAGTATTTTCTGGTCCGTTGTTATGAAATATTGATAACGACTTTCATTCCAACCAAGTTTGTTAAATCTTTCATTAAATGCTTTATTCAACTCTTTTGGGCTAAAAAGCATCTTCCCGGTCATTGTTTTTTCCTTGCTTACTTTGGTCATAAACTTTGACGCATCAATGCTTTGTATAGTTTCAATGATTTCTTTGTAAAGGTTTTTATGGTGAACTATGAGATATTCTTCTCCGTTCAAATGTGAGTACTTCTGAGCTATTTTCATTTTTACTGACTAATTTTGTTATACTTTCCGTTTATACTTTTCAATCCGAGTTGTAACCATTCGTTTGGAACCTGAGAAACTTTGTCGTTTACAGATGGTTTGTGAATAGGTTTGTTTATTGGTCTTATTTTTAAGTTACCTTCAATAAGGTCTTTAATCCTTAGTTTAGCTATTTCACAGTACTCTTTTTCCTTTTCAATTCCAATAGCATTACGATTATTTTTTATTGAGGCAAGTATTGTGGAGCCTACTCCTGCATAAGGATCAAGTACCCAACTTTTTTCATTTGTCAAAGCAAGTACACAACGTTCAACCAATTCAATTGGAAATTGACAAGGGTGTTCTGTCTTTTCTGGATGATTAGATTTAACATTTGGGATATTCCATATTGCTGTATCCCAATCTTGTGCAATAATCTCCCAAATATCGCTTGGATTTTTACCAAGAGGATTGCCGGATGGCATTCCCTTTTTCTCACCTTTAAAATGAAGTTTACCTGGATATTTTGCCGGTACTCTAACATTATCAAGATTAAAAATGTAATCATTTGTTTTACTGAACCACAAAATTGTCTCATATCTTCCGCTAAATCTATTTGAAGCGTGAAGCCCATGTCCGAAATGCCATATTATTCTGTTACGAAGTTTCAAACCATGTTTTTTGAAAATCTTATAGTAATAAATATCTAAAGGAAAAACTTCACCTTTGTCCACATAGTTTCCAACTTGCCAACAAAGATTTCCCTTGTCTGAAAGCGTTCTTACAAGTTCATTTATTATTTCTTCTTGTGTTTCCAAATATTTTTCAATACTTGTCTTTGTTTCGTACGATTTGCCAACATTGTAGGGGGGAGATGTAATAATTAAATCAAATTTCCCGTCTTCAATTCCTTTTAGAACTTTAAGACTATCCCCACAGATTACATTATGAGAAATGTCGTGTTTAATATATTCGAATAGAGTTTCTTTAACTTTCACATTTTTCCTTTTACTAACGCATAATATCAGTATACCCGCAAGAATATAGGGTATATACTATTTTGATTACCGTTTTTTTGACCATACAAATATTCATTTACCCACCCAAAATTAAAGAATATTTTGATTTTTGCAATCATCTTCATTCTGCTAATAATATAGTCAGTAGGGACTTCGATAATGAAATCCCTACTGTAAGCTATGCAAGTAGTTTTAATACTTCTCTTTTTGGAAGCCCCAAACACGCATCTCCGATTTATATGTGTCGGGGTAGTTTGCTTTAAGTAAATCTATTAATGCATAAAGATGTTTCTTAATCTCATCTTTTAATAGATTTTTTTCGCTCACTTTTCCTGCAACCGATTCATCCATGTCCATTGCTTCCTGCTTTAACGGAATATACTGATCACGGATATTCTCCCAGTAACTTCTACCGTAACTCTTATCATTAAATCCGTCTCTATTAAGAGCCTCAAGAATAAGAGTAAAAGAAGATGCACGTGTATCACGGTCAGAGGGGAGTTTATAGGACTTGGAATAAAATGCGATACCGTACTGCGAATAATGGGCTTTATCGTCATTGCCGTATTGCTCCCTTAAATAATCTTTGATATAACCGATGCCAAGGTCAATCTGTTTATCAAGATTTTTAAGTTTTGAAGAAACCTCTGGTCTGCGGCTTCCTTCTGCTATTCTTACGTTTAATGTATTCTCGTAATTGGCAGCAATTTGAACTAACCTGTTGGAATCACTCCATATCAAGGTAAGATTAGGAGCATTCTTCCATTTTTCAGCAACATTTTTTGCCGTTGTAACTAAATCAATATCTGCCATCGGTACATTACCTTTTGCAGATTTTGACTTCGGTTCCGGAACTACCGGATTTTCCGTTGTTTCACCCATAAAAAATCCTCTCATTGTTTGTTTGTAAATATTGTTATTGTACAGTTTTACTTCAAGAAACACATGTATGATATCAGATTTCTAAAAGCCGCAAATAAAGATTATAACACGGAACAATGATTAATCTCAGCTCAACTGTCCCGGTATATGTTATTATGATTATACCGGGAGCAATCATGCAATATTTTTGATTTACTCCAACCGATTTGAAGTAATTTCCCCTTATTTTGGCTTTAATTAAAGATTCCCCAATCCATTTAGGCTTAGTTTACCTTTATTTAAGGTCATTCGCATCCATTTAGGCTTAGTTCACTTTTATTTGAGATTATTCGCATCCTTTTAAGCATAGTTTACTTTTATTTGAGCTTATTCGCATCCTTTTAGGCTTAGTTTACTTTTATTTAAGGTTATTCGCATCCATTTAGCATTAGTATATTTTTATTCTGATTATTCGTATTCATGGTCTGATTCTTTGTCGGGTGGTTTACGCAGAAAAGATTTGCTGTAATTCCGGGAAGAGTAAATGTTGATCTGGAATAAGTGCATCTCATTTTATTATAACATGACGTTAAATTATTTATAAAGACGAAACTTTGATTTGATGCAAACTTAGTTTTTGTTTGTGTTAAAGTCAAGTGTAATTTTTAAGAAGGGGATAAGACTTGATTGTAATAATTGCCGTCGGTTTTAACTGTATTAATCGCATATCAAATGGGGCTGAAGCCCGAAAATTGGGCGGGTGATTTGTTTATTTACCCGTCCGCTAAAGCAGACGGGAATAAATATTGAAAGAATAATACTGTTTCTAAAGATTGTAATAATTGCCGTCAGTTTTAGCTGTATTAATCGTATATAAAATGGGGCTAAAGCCCGCTAATTGGTTGGTGGTTGATTTATTTACCCGTCCGCTTTGCGAAGCCATCCTTCAGAAAAGCAGACGGGAATAATTAAAATTATTTTAACGGGAAAAAGCGTGTATCTGCCACAAAATCACAAAAACACTAAACTTTCAAAAAAAAACTGCTGAAGCGGATGGGAATGATTCAGTGAATTCTCTTAATAACTCCTTTTAGAAGTGCTTCGAATTTCTCTTTAACCATATCGGCAGTTTCCTGTACTTCTGCGTGGGAAAGTTTAGTAGGGGAGAGTCCGGCAGCAAGATTTGTAATACATGATATAGCCGCAGTTTCCATTTTTAGTTTTGCAGCATATACCAATTCATGAACAGTTGACATTCCGACTGCATCTATACTGAACCGTTGCAGCATCTGTATTTCTGCAGGCGTTTCATAACTCGGTCCTTTACCGAACCAGTAAATTCCTTCTTTCAACGGGATTTTTTCATCAATCGCTGCTTGTTTTATTATTGAATTCATCTCTTTCGACGGAGTATTCAACATAAAATCTTTATCCGAATTATCAGCCAATCCAATTAAACCCGTCAATTCTTTTTTAACATTAAATGCAGTAAAGGATTGTATCAGCATTAAATCACCGGGAACAAAAAATTGGTTAATTCCACCTGCGGCATTAGTAATCAATATTTTTCTGCATCCTGCTTTCTTTGCAATGAATACAGGTAAAATACACTGCTCAATCGGGTAGCCTTCGTAAAGATGTATCCTTCCCTGGAAAATCAAGAGTGTTTTATTTGCATAACGTGATAAAATTATTTTCCCTCTGTGTCCTTCTACGGTTGAGTGGGGATAACCGGGTAAATCTGCAGTGTTAAACTCTTTAATCTTCTCAAGAGAATCGGCAAAATCACCTAATCCGCTGCCGAGTATTAAAGCAAGATCGGGTTTAACTTTTATTTCATTTGTTAAGTAACCGGTAAGTTCATTGTAAATTAAATCAAGATTAATCATTAGAATAAAATTCCTGCTAAAGTTGCTGTAAGTAGGGTGGCAAGCGAGCCGCCGATTACTGCTTTAATTCCCAACTGTGCAAGGTCGGATTTTCTTTCCGGGGCAATAGGTCCAAGTCCCCCAAGTTGTATTGCAATAGAAGCAAAGTTTGCAAATCCGCATAAAGCATAAGTTGCCATTAATATTGTTTTTTCGTCTGTTATAATTTTTTCATGAATCATCTTACCCATATCGAGGTAAGCAACGAATTCATTAAGAACTATCTTAGTACCGAAAAGACTGCCGAAGTTCAATGCTTCATGCCATGGTACGCCAATTCCGAATGCAACAAATTGGAGAACCATTCCGATAATCAACTGGAAACTTAACGGGTTACCGAAATTTGTCTGTAAATATGCATTAATACCTACAATATCACCGAGATTTAAGAGTAAATAGTTTATTAAAGCAATCAACCCGATAAATGCGATCAACATCGCCCCTACATTAAGTGCGAGCATTAAGCCATCACTTGCACCATTTGCGGCGGCTTCAATTACATTCGAGGCGTTTTTTTCTATTTTTACTCGAACTGTTCCTTTGGTTTCAGGTTCGGCAGTTTCAGGGAAAATAATCTTCGAAATCAATAATGCTGCTGGAGCCGCCATAATGCTTGCACCTAATAGATGCGTAGCAAACATAAGCTGTGCCTGCTCCAAAGGAACATTCATTGTTTGCGAATAATTAGAGCCTAAAATCTGTATGTATGCCGCCATTACACCACCGGCAATAGTTGCCATACCGCCAACCATAATTGTTAGTAGTTCGCTTTTAGTCATTGTTTTGATGAACGGCTTTATCATTAAAGGTGCTTCCGTTTGACCGACAAAAATATTTGCAGTACATGATAAAGATTCCGCCCCGCTTGTTCCCATAACTCTTGACATTATCCAAGCCATTCCCTGTACAATTCGCTGCATTACTCCAAGGTAATACATTATTGACATCAAGCTTGCAAAGAATATAATAGTAGGAAGAACCTGGAATGCAAAGAAAAAGCCGAGACTTTTTTCATCTCCTGGAGGATAGATCAATTCACCGAAAACAAATTTTGCTCCTTCTGTAGTGAAGTTTAGTAATAGTACGAAGAAACCGCTAACCCATTTAAAGAAATCTTTGGGCCAGCCGAGAACAAAAAAGAATTCCCGAAGTGAGTCTCCTTTAAGTATTAGTATTGCGAAGATTAACTGAATTAGTAAACCTCCTCCCACAAGTTTCCAATTTATATTTCTTTTATTATTAGAAAGAAGGAAAGCAATTCCTAATATTATTGCAATTCCGAGTATTCCTCTAAACATAGAATAAAAATCCATTTAGTCCTCTTCTTTCATATCAGGAATATAATGACATGCTCTGCATCTTGCTTCGTAAATATCCGAAGCACCCACGACAACTCTCTCCGATGCAACAATTTTTCTTTGCGTTCTGTCTGCTGGATTTCCGCAGACTACGCAAATAGCCAATGTTTTAGTTATGTATTCTGCCAGGGAAAGTAATTGGGGAATAGGCTCGAATGGGATTCCCCGGTAATCTTGATCAAGACCGGCAACAATTACTCTTTTCCCGCTGTTAGCAAGTTGATTACAAATATTTATTAAGTCATTCGGGAAGAACTGCGCTTCATCAATACCTACAACCTGGGCATCTTTCGATAACTCCAATATTTCTTTGCAATCTTCAACAAGAATAGAAGGCAGGGATTGCTCGCTATGAGAAACTATTTCGCTTTCGGAATACCGTGTATCTATTTTCGGTTTGAATACTATAACTTTTAATTTGGCAATTTTTGCTCTTTTTAATCTTCTTATTAATTCCTCGGTTTTACCGCTGAACATACAACCGGTAACTACTTCAATCCAGCCAGTATTCTGCGGGAAAGAGTGGGGATAAATATCAACCATAAAAAACTCCTTGGTGATTATAGATCATCTTTAGTAAATGCAAATGGGAGAAGCTCGGATATTTTTAATACTTTAATTTCATCTTTTTTATTGATTAGAACAACATCAATATCACCGCATAAATCGGAAATAACCTGCCTGCAAGCACCGCACGGAGCCGTATAATCGGGGGAATCCCCGGCAACGGCAATTGCTTTGAATTTTCGTTCACCATCCGACAGCGCTTTAAATATTGCATTTCGTTCTGCACAAATAGTTAAACTGTAAGAGGGACTTTCAATATTACAACCGGTTATGACTTTTTCATCCTCGGTAAGTAAAGCAGCGCCAACATGAAAATTTGAATATGTAGGCATTGCTTTTGTTTTTGCTTCAACTGCTTTTTTCGCTAATAATTCGTATTTCATAAATATTCCCATTTTGGGTTCAAAGATAAATTTTTTAAGAGAGAAAGAAAAAGAATTATCCCTCTTTCCATTCGATTTTTTTTGTTTTTGCGTTAATTAAATGAAGAATAAGAAATAGTTCGTAGACTACCTGCAAAAATAGCGTTTGCCAAATAGTGAACTTGTAACCTATTTGCTTTTTAATTGTTTCAATAGAGGCTAAATCAATTATTAGTTTTACTGCCGGGATAATCCATAAATAAGGGGAGTAAAAATAGAGCGGTAAAGCAACAATTATCGCAATGTTCGGGATGTGCCATAATCCTAAAAACAACTTATGCTTGAATAAATACTTGTAAGAAGTTGAAGTATGCCTCGCTTTTTGATTGAAATACTCATTCAGGTTTTCTTTTGTGTTTGAAAAGACAGATGAACTTTCTTCAATAACAATTCCTATATTCAGACGATTCTTAACCGCTTCTCTGAGCAGAAGATCGTCGTCTCCGCTTATAGTATCAACAGTATTATTAAAGCCCCCTATATTATGAAAAGCCATTTTTCTAAAACCGAAGTTCCTTGCTGCTGCAGAATACGGAATCCCTAATTGTGCTGCAGAAAAAGTAAGGAAGGTACTTCTCAAGTTTTCAAAACATGCAATTGAATTTGTAAAACCTTCAGTTTGAAAGAAAGGAGCCAAACCGAAAATAAAATCAAATCCCTCGCTGAACTTTTTATAACAGGCAGCAATCCATCCCGGGTCAGGTTTACAATCTCCATCGGTTATTAGAATATATTCAAATTTTGCTTTTTCAATACCGATCTGTAAAGCACCTCTTTTCCCATTAAAAACTTTGTTATCGGCTTTTAATACAGAAAAATTTGGCAAATCGGAAATCAAGTCTTTCAATCTGCTGTAAGTGGAATCAGTTGAATTATCATCAACAAAAATAACCTCGAATCTCTCCCTCGGGTAACTTTGTTCCTTCAGTTTCTCTATTAGCGAAGAAAGATTATTTTCTTCATTCTTTACTGAAATTACAACAGATAAGGCAAGCTCACTGCATTTATCTGTAGTATTGCCTTTCGATAGTTTTCTCAGACTCCACACAAGAGCACTATTAAAAATAATAAGGTAAATAGAGATTACGAGTATCAATTCCGTCATTATAGAAAGATTGTATTCCTTGTTTCGCTTAAATTTGATGAAAAATTTGTTTCAAATTTAAGATAATTATCAACTGAAAAAAATCGGTTCCCATCTGGAATCAGTAAATATCATCGATAATTCCAGTTTATTGGAAATAAAAGCATTAAAGTTTCAAAACAGTCAACCGGAACATGGTTCGAGGAAAAACACTTTTTTGAACCGACAGTTTCAGTGAAAACATATTTTTTCAAAAACAATTTGCATGATTCGGATAAAACCACTATTTTTACACACTAATTTTTGAAAAATTAGAAATAATACTTTTTGTTCTTATAATAATGTAAGAAGTTTTTTATCCGGGGTCGTAGTTCAGTTTGGTTAGAACGCCTGCCTGTCACGCAGGAGGTCGCGAGTTCGAGTCTCGTCGGCCCCGCAAAAAGCCACAAAGTATGTGGCTTTGTTTTTTTACGAGACGACTAAATACTTTCTCTTTACCTGAAATAACTCTCTAAGTCTTACTTCTTTGGTAAATCCTATTAAGTATTCTGGTAATAAAAAAGCACAACAACTAACAATAAAGGAAAAAATATGAATATTTATGTAGGTAACATTGCAAAAGAAGTAACAGACATCGAACTTCAAGATCTATTTGCAGCATACGGCACTGTAAGAAGTGCAAAAATCATTCGTGATTTATTCAGCGGCGAATCAAAAGGTTTTGGTTTTATCGAAATGGCTGGTAATACAGAAGCTCAAACAGCAATGAACGAATTAAACGCTAAAGAATTTAAGGGTAAAAACCTTATAGTTAATGAAGCACGCCAGAAAACAGATAGAAAAGGCGGCGGCAATAGAAGAGGCGGCGGTGGAAAAGGTGCTCCTCGTGGCAATAGTGGTGGACGCCGTAGCTGGTAATTGTCTTTAATTAAAACTGACATTTTGTTAAGCGGAACTTTTTTAGTTCCGCTTATTTGTTTTAAACAGGCAGTACGTCTAAAGTGGTAGTCCCTCTTAATTAAATCTCCATTTATTTTGATTGGCATTTTCTCAACCGTTTTTTTGTAGATATATTTGCAATGTAAAATTAGCTACTAATTGTTGTGATAATTAAAAGAAGCATATTATTATTTATTCCCGGTAAAGATTTCAGTGAAGTTGAGTATTTTACAATACGGGACTATCTTCAAAAAAGGGGAGTAAATGTTTTTATTACTTCCGATGCAAATAATTTGTGCACAGGAGACAACGGGTTCAAAGTTAAAAGTGAGGTTTCTTTCTTCAATATAAATGAGAATAATTTTTCAGGTATTGTATTAATCGGGGGTTCCGGAGCTTCAATTTATTTTGATAATAAAGTGTTACACAAACTACTGATACGGTTTTACTCAAAGAAAAAAATAATAGCCGCTATCTGCACTGCACCACTTATACTTGGTAAAGCCGGACTTCTGGTTGAAACACCAGCCACTTCTCACAATTCCGTAAAACAGGAAATGCTTTTTTCCAGGTGTAACTTTAAAGATTTTCCGGTTGTTATTCATAATAATATTATTACAGCTAATGGTCCTGGTGCGGCAGTTGATTTTGCATCTGCTATTCTAAATATGATGGAAAGAAAATGACAGCAAATAAAAAATATTGTAATAGTTTAACCGAGTATTCAAGATACAAGACAAGAGAAGTTTTTATAGGGAAAATTCCGCTGGGAGGGAATAATCCGGTAAGAATTCAATCCATGACAACAACCGATACAATGAATACAATCGCTACAGTCGAGCAGACTATCAGAATGGTTGATGCCGGGTGCGAATACGTTAGAATAACAGCTCCCAGTATTAAAGAAGCTCAAAATCTTGCGGAAATTAAAAAAGAGCTTTTAAAAAGAGGTTACGAAGTTCCGCTTATTGCAGATATTCACTTTACTCCTAATGCCGCCGAACTTGCAGCTAAAATAGTAGAAAAAGTAAGAATTAACCCCGGCAATTATATCGATAAAAAGAGGTTTGAAACACTTGAATACACCGACGCTCAATATGAAGAGGAAATAGATAAGATTAGAAAACGCTTTTCTCCACTGGTGAAAATTTGTAAAGAATACGGAACTGCAATGCGTATCGGTACGAACCACGGCTCGCTGTCCGACCGCATAATGAGCCGCTACGGTGATACACCGTTAGGAATGGTTGAATCAGCTCTCGAATTTTTAAGAATATGCAATGAACTCAACTACAATGATATTGTCCTCTCTATGAAAGCAAGCAATACGCAGGTAATGGTTCAAGCATACAGAATGCTTGTAAACCGAATGGAACTTGAGGGGATGAATTATCCACTCCATCTTGGAGTAACAGAAGCAGGGGGAGGGGAAGATGGTAGAATAAAATCCGCAGTAGGAATAGGCGCTTTGCTGGAAGATGGTTTAGGCGATACAATACGTGTCTCATTAACAGAAGACCCTGAATTCGAAGTTCCCGTTGCGATTTCACTTGCCGACCGGTATAAAAATAGAAAAGAACATAAACCGATTATTTATATAACTGAAAATCCGTTGAGACCTTTCGAGTACAACAGAAGAAAATCAATTGAACTAATAGGTATTGGTGGGAATAATGTACCGAAAGTTATTTCCGATTTCAGCAAATGTGATATTTTGGATTATCGAACACTTGAATCGATAGGGTATAAATATGAAGAATCTACAGATAAGTGGTTTATGAGCGATGCTGCTGCAGATTTTATTTACCTTGGTAAAAAGGAGTTTGGTTTTGAACTTCCACCAAACTTAAAAAGAATTTACGATTATGAATACTGGATAGACAAAGAAAACAATCTTTCAAGTTATCCTTTAATCTCATTTAATGATTATAGATTGAAGAAAAACGAAACGGTATTGTTTAATTTCGTTTCACTTACTTTGGACGAACTGAATGATGAAGTATCTGAA
>DAIRET010000053.1:0-16838 GCA_036795455.1 Ignavibacteriaceae bacterium | reverse complement strand
GAATAGAAAAATTAGTGGTGCCGTCCTCGGAAGCTCTTTCGTTCTTTTAATAATCGTTATGATGATTTATGGTCCAAGGTTATAACCTTCAGGGAGTTCAATTTCAACTTTTATTTTCCCGTTGTCCATAAAGGGTAAAAATTCAAATCC
This sequence comes from Ignavibacteriaceae bacterium, assembly GCA_036795455.1. GTDB lineage: Bacteria > Bacteroidota > Ignavibacteria > Ignavibacteriales > Ignavibacteriaceae > DAIRET01. The sequence goes on along the minus strand of DAIRET010000053.1, from coordinate 16,688 downwards.
TAACCTTGGACCGTAAATCATCATCACAATTATCAAAAGAACGAAAGAGCTTCCGAGGACGGCACCACTAATTTTTCTATTCTTTAATATTGCTTTTAACACTTTACGGTAATACTCATCAATACTATTTAACCAGGATTCAATTATATCTCCCAGTTTACCTGTTGCTTTTTTCTTTATATCCTTCGGTAGGATTAAAGAAGCAAGCATCGGGGTTAATGTAAAAGAGAACAACAACGAAAACAAAGTGGCAAACGTAGCGGCTAATGCCAATTCTTTTAGATACTGTCCTACTATAGAAGACATACTTGCTATCGGGATGAACACCACAAGGTTTGTTAATGTTGCTGCCAATACTGCAACTGTAACCTCGGCTGTTCCGTCGTATGCAGCTTCTTTATTTGTTTTACCCATTGCCCTGTGCCTGAATACGTTTTCAAGCACGACAATAGAATTAGCCACGAGTACCCCGATTGACACCGAGAGCCCCATCAAAGTCATCATATTCAACGAAAGATTAACTGCATTCAATAAAAGGAATGTTGAGATTATCGAAGCCGGCATCGATAGAGCAATAATAAAAGTTGAACGAATATCGTGCAAGAAGAAGAACAAAACTAACGATGTAAAAAGAATTCCGAGATAGATATTACTCATCGTATCGTCGGCACTGCTCTTTACGAAATCGGATTCATCATTAATTATTTCAAGGTTACATCCTTCAGGTAGTGCTGCAATAATATCTGGCAGTGATTCCCTTATCGCATTGGCTACATTAACAATATTCCCTTCCGGACTTTTTACGATACCAAGCCTGATAACGTTTTCATCTTTTACTTTAGTTTTATTATTAAAATAAACAGACCTTTGCCTGATTTCTTTTCCGGCATCTTTAACTTCGGCAAACTGGCGTATTTTCTTAGAACCGAAAGCTGTCGGAATTTCCAGCTCGCTGATTGCATCTGTTCCTGAAAATTCTCCTTTAAGCCTAACGGTGTATTCCTGGTTATCCAATCTGAAATATCCGCCTGGAATATCCATATTGTGTGCTCCGAGAATTTGTACGAGCTGCGGTAACGAAACCATGTTCTCGAATACGAGTCGGCTGTCCAATTTTACCTGGATTTCCCTCTCCTGTCCGCCAGAAATATTAATATTGGCAACACCTGATATTTGAGAGAACCTGTCTTTTAAAGTTTTATCTGCAATTTCATAAAGCTGGCGCGGGTCAAGATTACCGCTAAGGATTATGTCCATTACAGGAAATGCTTTGAAATCGACTTTTTGAATTATCGGTTTTTCAATATCGTCCGGTAGTTGAGTTAAAATAGCATCAACTTTATCCTTAACTTCCTGGTTCGCGATATCTACTTTCTTTCCTAAAGTAAACTGCAAGATTACGATTGAAGCACCATCAAGGGAATATGATTCAACCCTGTCAATCTGGCTAATCGTTGAAACTGCATCTTCAATTTTTTTACTGATCAAAGTTTCAACTTCTTTTGGACCGGCACCGGGATAAATAGTTTGCACCGTTACATAAGGTATTTCAACATCGGGGAATAAATTTAGATTTAAAGAATAAAAACCGATGGCGCCGAAAATTATAAAAACGAGAATCCCTACTGTAGTAAGTACGGGTCTCGTGATAGATACTTTTGCAAGAAACATATAAAGTCCTTTATTTAATAACTTTTACTTTAGTTCCGTTTTCAAGCCGGGCAGTACCTGAAACGATCAATTTTTCACCTACTTCTAACCCGGTTTTAACTTCATAATCAAGTCCGCTGTCCATTCCATTTGTAACGTATTTCTTTTGGGCTTGTGAATCTTTTTCAACAAATAGGAACATCCCTTTTTCGTCGGATTTAACAAGGTTTCTTGGAAGCACTATTGCGTTAGGGTTTTCGTAAGTTAAAATTTTTGTCTCAACCACTACGCCGGTTTTAATTTCGCGGCTTGAGTTATCGAATTCTACTTCCGCATAAAATGCCTGTTTGTAAGGGTCGGCTGATAGCGATACTTCAACAACTCTTCCTTTATAGGTCTTACCGCCGAATTCGATAGTGGCGGTCATTCCGGTTTTAATCTGGTTGATTTCTTTTTCCGAAATCCACACTTTTGTCCTTACTTTATGAAGTTGTGCTATTGTAAAAAGAGAGGTTTCACTTTTTACGTTATCGCCTTCTTTTACTTTAACGTCAGTGATAATACCGTCAAAAGGAGCATCAATATAAATCAATTGTTTTTGAATTTCGTAGTTCCTTTTATTAACAAGGTATTGCGCTTCGGCACCTTCAAAATTGGATTGAGAAGTTTCACCGGCAGCAAGAAGTGCCTTCATTCTTTCGTACGTTTTTTTCGAATTTTCATAAGCAGTTTTTGTCTGCTCATACATCGAAGCCGGGTTATCGGTTGCAAATTCCACAACAACGAAATCCTCTTTTACAAAAGTTCCGGGCTTCGCGTTTATTTTAATTATTTTCCCGCCTATCATTGCCCCTTTTGTAGCTTCTTTAACACCGGTGATTTTCGAGAAGAAACTTAAGTGTTTTTCGAATACTTGTGTTTTTACCACTTCTACTTCAACGGGAACCCCTTCCTCCTTATGAATTTGTTCTATGCTTTTTGCTTCTTCTTTTTCTTCGCCGCAGCCGTTAAGAAAAAACAAAGTAATAACGAATGAAAAAAATACCGGAAGCATTTTTCTAAACTTATAAAATAACATCTCTTTATTATCTCCTTTATTTCTCAATTTCATTTATCTGGAAACTTTTTGTTGTGCAATTGTAATATATTCATCCTTAACCGAGCCGAGTAATAGTTCAAGTTCGGATTTTGCATTAATATAATCGTAAACCGATTGAAGAATATTTGTTTTTGCCTGCCTTAATGCTATATCGGCATTCTGGATTTCAAGCTGATTGCCTGTTCCTTCTTTATACCTTATTGTTGATATTTCATATGCTCTTTCGGCAAGTTTAACATTTCTTCCCTGTGCCTCAATAACTGATTTAACTCTTTCAAGCTCAAGTATTTTTGCTTTTACCTGAACGGTTACATAATCCTTCAACTGTTTAATCTTTTCGTCGGTTTGTTTAACTGCTATCATAGACTGCTGAACTTTGTTTTTTGTCTGCGTTCCTCTGAAAAGATTAATTGAAAAACTCAACCCAACCATAGCACTTGAATAGTTTTGAAACTTGAAATCATCCGATGAACCGGAATAAGAATAATTTCCGAAAGCAGCAAGACTGGGCCAATAATCGGAGCGGTCTAAATCAACAAATGCTTCGTCAACGTCTCTTTTCAGTTTGATTGATTTTAAATCAAAGTTATTTGTCAGTGCTGTTTCCGTAGCATTCATCATATCGGGGATAATTTCTTCGGAATAGATAAGTTCCCCTTCAACATTAATATCTTGTGAAGGATTTATACCGAGAACCATTTTAAGGTTATCTTTAACGTTTTTCAAAGTGTTTTCAATTTGCAGCACTACCGGGCGTATATTTTCAACCTGAACTTCTGCTTGAAGTGCATCGAATTCGGAAACAAGTCCCTGCTCGTAAAGGGCTTTTACATTCTTTAGATTATCCTTTGCGTTTTCAAAACTCGCTGTTGTAATTTGCAGAATGTTTTTCGTAAGCAGAACACCGTAAAATGCTTTTTTTACATTTAAAACGGTTGAACCAACTTCGCTTTTCAGTAATTCTTGCGATAAGTCAAGATATATTTGTGATGCACCGATACCTCTGAAAACAGCCGAGTTAAATAGTATCTGGACAATCTCGGCTTTAGCTTCGTAATTATTTGTCTGTGCAAAAGATTGGAGTTTTGTTTCAACAGGTAAATACTTACTATTGTCCTGTGGAAGCAGGTTTTCTTTAAACAAAATACCGTATGAAGCATTCGTAAGTAATGCTTCAAAATCCGGGAAAGGTGTTTGCGGTTTTTCTACCAACCTTGAATAATTAGCCGATACATTAACAGTAGGAAGTGCATAACCAAAAGCCTCTCGTACAGCGGCTTCAGCTTTTTCAACTTCCATTATGCTGATTTTTACCTGATTGTTGTTATCAAGTGCAAGCCGGATTGCATCTTCAATGTTTATTGTTCTTGTTTGGGCAAAAACATTAAAAATGAGAACCGGTGAAAAAAAAGTGATTATTAATTTTCGGAATAGCATAGTTCCACTCATTCCTCTTTCTATGTATCAAATTTTGAAAAATTAACCGCAAAATTATGTAATTCCGCTTTAAACAACTAACCAAATCTTGCGGTATTATGATTATGCTTTTGTGATGTTTGATGAACTGCAAAATAGAATGATGAACGGTATTAGCAATAACTTTTATTGTCCGGTATCATAATCTGAAATTTCCGTTTTCATTCCAACGTGTAAAACGTTAATTTTCGTCGTTCAATTTTAATATTTATACGGGATTTTAATGAAAGTAGCATTTGTAGGCTCTGAAGTATATCCATTTGCAAAAACCGGTGGACTTGGGGATGTTCTCGGGTCGTTACCGAAAGCAATTCATAAACTTGATAACGATGTTAAAGTGTTTATGCCCAAATATGCTTGCGTTGATCATGATAGGTATGACTTGAGCTACTGCTGGTCTATTGGTGAAATCCCGGTACGTGTTTACGGAAAAGTACACAATATTAATGTTTATACAACTTCATTGCCCAACTCCACGGTAGATATCTACTTTATCGATTATCCCCCTTTTTTCAACAGGCATTTGCTGTATACCAATGACGGGGATGAAGATGAAAGGTTTATCCTGTTTCAAAAAGCTGTTATCGAATCCATGCAGCGAATGAAGTGGATACCGGATCTAATTCATTGCAACGATTGGCAGTCGGCTCTTATTCCATTGTATCTTAAAGACAATTACAGTTGGGATAGAATGTTCGATAAAACAGCTACTCTTCTCACAATTCATAATATAGGTTACCAGGGTAGGTTTCCTAAAGAAACAATGTTCAAAGCCGAAGTACGTCCCCAGCTTTTTTACGAAAACGGACCGGTTGAAGTCTGGGGAAGTTTTTGTTTCCTCAAAACCGGGATAATGTATGCAGATACTATTTCTACCGTAAGCGAAACTTATGCTAAAGAAGTAACAACATCCGAATACGGCGAAGGTTTGGAAGGAGTTTTAAGGCATCGGATAAACGATTTTTACGGGATATTGAATGGGGTGGATTATACCGTCTGGAACCCTGAAACAGACAAACACATTCCGTTTCATTTTTCAAGAAAGGACTTAAGCGGTAAGTTAAAAAACAAAGAGTACCTGCTAAAGGCTTCTCATCTTCCGAACAAAAAAAACGTTCCGTTGATTGGAATTGTTTCCCGGTTGGTAGCTCAAAAAGGATTCGATATTTTCCAGGATGCTGTAAGTGAACTTATGAAAAGGGATGCTTTTTGGATTATTCTCGGAAGCGGGGAAGACCGTTTCGAGAACCTTCTAAGAAGTTTATCCTATGCCTTCCCTGAAAAAGTATATACTTATTTGGGATTTAATAGCGAGCTTTCCCACCTTATCGAAGCAGGCTCTGATATGTTTTTAATGCCGTCAAGGTATGAACCCTGCGGATTGAACCAGATTTATAGTTTACGTTACGGGACGGTTCCGGTTGTTAGAAAAACAGGTGGATTAGCTGATACGGTTCTCGACTGGCACGAATACCTTCACCGTGGTTTTGAAACAGGTACAGGTTTTTCTTTTAATTCTGCAAGTCCGCAGGCTCTCATCTCAACAGTTGATAGAGCAATAGAGACATATCACAATAAAGAAGTATGGAATAAAATAATTGCTAACGGAATGACGAAAGAATACTCGTGGGAAGTATCTGCGGAGAAATATATGGAGGTCTATAAAAAAGCTATTAAGAACAGGAAAGGATAAATTACTTATCCCAACTCCCGTTTGACATTTGACGTTTCACGTTTGACCCTTCGTGTTTCCAATCTGTTTCAAATGCTTCAATGCAAAGAAATCGAATAAACTATTAGGTAATAGTTTTAAAAGATACGTTCCGAAAACAATAGGAAAGGGGAACTGAATTATTCTTTTTTCTTTCACCAGACCATTGTAAATAATTTCCACTGCTTTATCTACCGGCATAATGAAAGGCATCTCGAACTCGTTTTTGTCAGTCATCGGGGTTTTAACGAAACCCGGTTTTATTGTTATAACTTTAATCCCTTTTTGTGCTAATTCAATCCTAAGACTTTCCAGATAGATTGAAGCTGCGGCTTTACTTGCACAATAAAAACCACTTTTAGGGAAACCGCGTCCATCGGCAAGACTTGAAACCCCGGCAATAATTGAAGGTGGTGTTTTTAATATGCTTCCCGTTAATGCTTCAACACAATAAATTAATCCCATAACATTTATGTTAAATGTAACCTCTGCTATTTTTGAGTCAACAGTTTCAAGTGAAGTTCTGGCACTAACACCCGAGTTCAGAATGGCAGCATTTATATTGCCGTGTTTATTTGCAATTTCCCCGAAAACTTTTCGGACATTATTTCTATCGGAAACATCGCACTCATAAAAAACGGAAGAACCGCCGTTCCCGGTTATTTGGGCGGATAGTGCTTCAAGAAGGTTTTTTCTTCTTGCTAAAAGAATAAGTTTGGCTCCATCTTTTGAAATCCGCAAAGCAAGTTCTCTTCCTATACCGGATGATGCCCCTGTTATTAAAACCGTTTTACCCGTAAATTCCAATTTTAACTCCTTTGTATTGAGAAACGAATGAATAATAAAAAAAATCAGCGAATGATAAAACTTTTCATTTCATGAATAAATTCTTATCTTTGCTCAAAAATTATTCCAATGCTTGAAAACAAATTATACTTTGTAGATAATGTAATAGTAAACCGGGAAATAAGCGATACTCATTTCTGTTGCGACCTTTCAAAATGTAAAGGAGCTTGTTGTACCCTTGAGAGTGAATTCGGCGCTCCGTTAAGAAGGGATGAAGTAGAAAAAATCGCAAACGTTATTCCGGAAGTGTTAGAGTATTTATCGCCCGAACACCGGGAGGTACTTTCCAAAGGTTTCTTTGAAATTAAATATGAAGAATATCTTGTTAAAAGCATAAATAATAGAGCATGTGTGTTTGCTTATTTTGATGACGGTATTGCAAAATGTGCTATAGAAAAAGCATATTTTGAAAAAAAGACATCCTATAGGAAACCGATTTCATGTCATTTGTTCCCGATACGGGTATCAAGTTTCGGAACGGATGTTTTAAGATATGAACGGTTTAGTGAATGCGCCCCTGCTCTTGAAAACGGAAAAAAACTAAATGTTACAATAATGGATTTTTGTAAAGAATCACTTGTTAGATTTTACGGAATAGAATGGTTCAATAAAATGAAAAAAGTTTTCGGTAAATAACTATGTTATCAATTTCTCAAAGATTAAGTCAGCAGCAAAAACTTTCACCACAGCAGATTCAATATCAGAAACTGCTCCAGTTGAATACTCTTGCACTTGAACAACGGATTAAAACAGAACTTGAGCTTAACCCGACACTGGAAGAAGACCTTGAATTAAAACAGGAAAAAGAAACAGATGAATTGAACCAGGAAATTGATAATGACGATGCTTCCGATGATTTCGGGGAAGATAGTGAATTCGTCCTTGAAGATTTCATGAATGACGAAGATTATTTCGACGAGTCATCCTACTTGAATAGGGGACAGGGGGAAGAAGATAAAGTTCAACCTGTAGCACCGGCACGGGAAACATTGAGCGACCATTTGTTAAACCAGCTTTATATGATTGACGTAGATGAGCGACTTACTATTCTCGGTGAAGAAATTATAGGCAACCTGGATGCAGACGGTTATTTGAAACAGGATATTCAAAAGATTGTTGAAGAACTTGCAATGTTCCAGAATATTGAAGTAAGCCTGGAAGAAGCCGAAAAATTATTAAAAAAGATTCAGCTTTTTGACCCGGTCGGAATTGCGTGTAAAGACTTGCAAGAATGCCTCCTGGTTCAACTTCAAAATTCTTCATTCGACCCTTATTATTCCTACCTTGCAGAAGTAATGCTTAGAGAGTATTACGAAGATTTTGTTCAAAAAAGGTACGATGTACTGATGCACCGGATGCAGCTTACGGAAGATACACTCAGGTCTGTTCTCGATATAATTCAGAGACTGAATCCCAAACCCGGCGAGGGGAATATATACGCAGCAGAGCTTAACCAGATCTCTCCCGATTTTATTATTGAAAAAGAAGGGGATAATTATATCGTAACTCTTAACGATAGGGCACTTCCTTCTATTACTATTAATAAAACTTATCTTGAAATGCTTGAAAGCAACAAGGGAAAGAAGAAAATCAACCCGAGGGAAAAAACCGCATACAAGTTTTTACGGGAGAAGTTTGATTCGGCAAAATGGTTTATAGCATGTATTGAACAGAGAAGAGAAACCTTGCTGAAGGTTATGAGGGTAATTCTCGAAAAACAGTATATGTTCTTTGAAAAGGGACCTAAATACTTGAAACCTATGATCTATAAAGACATAGCCGATGAAATACAAATGGACATTTCCACTATCAGCAGGGTTGTAAATGGAAAATTTGTTCAAAGTCCCAAAGGAATTCATGAGTTGAAATACTTCTTTAGTGAAGGACTTTCAACCGACAGCGGTGAAGAAGTATCCAACAAACATATTAAAGAAAGAATCAAAGAAATACTTGATACTGAAAATAAAAAATCACCATTGAGTGATGATAAAATTGCCGATATGCTGAACAAGGAAGGGATTCATATTGCAAGAAGAACCGTTGCAAAATATAGAGAGCACATGAGGATTCCTGTAGCCAGGCTTCGTAAGGAAATATGAGCATCCTATTAGATGTTTTAATAATTATATTTTTCTTTTTTTTGTTCGCCCTTTTTCATTCAGTTTTAGCTTCAAGAAAGATAAAAGTGTTTTTCAGTGAAAAATACTCAGGGCTGCTTCCATATTACCGTTTACTTTATAACATAGTATCGTTTATTAGTTTTTATATTGTCTATTCAATTGTACCCAAGCCGGATATTAAAATTTATGACCTTAATTCACCATGGGATTTAGTGATTCTTATTCCGCAGTTTCTTTCGCTGGCAGGAATTTTATGGACAATAAGGTATTTTGATTTAATGGAATTCCTCGGTATTGAACAAATATTGAAAAGGAACCGGGAATTACCCGCTACTATAGAGCTTGACGGAAATAAATCGCTTCATTTTAGAGGACCATATAGATTATGCCGGCATCCTTTATACTTTTTTATAATACTGTTTTTAGTTTTTCGCCCGACAATGACACTGTTCTATCTAACTGCCTTTATATGTATTTCAATTTATTTTTATATTGGTTCGTATTTTGAAGAAGAAAAACTAGTGGAAGATTTCGGAGAAAGCTACATCAATTATCAAAAAACAACACCGCGGATTATCCCGTTTTTACATGTTTAACTAACTATTTAAAGAGAGATGAAGAGAATATTTTTAGTTTTATTACTTTGTTTGCTTCCGATTATTGCCGTTAAACCGCAGGCGAAGGAAGTAATAGCCACAGTCGGAAACTACTCAATTACACTTGAGGAGTTCAAAAAAAGGTTTGAATTAACACCGCAATATGATGCAGGAGGAATGTATCGAGATGAAATTGCTCGCAGAAACTTCCTGTATTCGATGAACGCAGAAAAACTGTGGTCTCTAAAATCGGATGAACTCGGGTTGGATTCAACGACTTTAATGCAGAATACTTTTACCGCGCTTGAGAAAATGTTTATACGCGACGGAATATTTAAACAGGTCATTGAATGTAATGTTCATTTTGACGATACAGATATAATGAGGGGGTTTCAAAGGTCGAAGATAAACTTGTATGTAAACTTTCTGTTTTCAGCAGATTCCACGGAAATCTTTCAATTACACGATAGATTGCTAAAGGGTGAATCATTCGACTCAATTTTAATTACACGTCATGAATTGGAATTTCAACAAGAACCACTTGAAATAGAATATGGTAAACTCCCGGAACCGGTTGAAGATATGTTGTACCCTATGAAAAACGGGGATTTTACCAGTCCCATAAAAGAAATTGAAGGATGGATTATTTATTACCTTAAAGCAAAAAAGGAGAAGTATATTCCTTCAGATGAAAACCAAAAGGTAATTAGTGAAGTGAAGAATACACTTAAAGCACGCCGTACCGACCGGGTTTACCAGGAATTCTATAAGAAATTTTTCGGCGGGAAAAAGGTTGAAACTAACGGTATTTTATTCTGGAGCCTTGTCGATAAATTAACTTTTATTCTTCAAGCAAAAATTGATAAAGGAGAAGCTAATAAGCATGGTGAAGTTAAACTTCGTCCCGAAGACCTTACAACTATTGAATCTCAATTCGGTCCCGACTCATTACAAATGGTATTTATCCAGTTTGAGACTAATCCTATCACGCTGAAAGAATTTTTGAGTACCTTCTTTTTTGAAGGATTTTTTACGAATACGGTTAATACTGATATTATTGCAGCAAAAATGAATTCACGAATCCGGTTGATGATTGAACAGGAACTGATTGCAAGGGACGGGGTTGTTAAAGGTATTCACAATATTGATGAAGTGAAATCGGATATAACAATGTGGAGAGATTACTATATGAGTAAACTGCTCCAAAACAGGATGAAAGATTCAGTTAGTGTAGACGCCGAAGAACTGTTTGCTTATTACAACGAATCAATAGACGATACCTCTTCACAAATTGAAGTCAATATTCTTGAAGTATTAACAGATAGTCTTGAAGTAATTGAGAAGGTATTAAACGCACCTCAAACCGAAGAAGAATTTAGAAGGCTTGCCTCTATTCATACAAAAAGATTATGGACGAAAGATAGAGGCGGAGAGTACGGTTATTACCCGGCTCTTGCATTGGGTGAACTCGGTAAAACAGCAGTAAGAATGAAGACGGGCGATGTATTCGGTCCTATCCAGCTTGATGAAGGTTATTCAATCATTATGCTTATCGGGAAAAAACAAAAAGTTAATGTGGAGCAGTCATTTGATGAAGTAAAAGAAAACCTTGAGAATGAATTAAAGGTTAAAAAGTATAATGAAATGATGATAGATAATACCGTTGAACTTGCAGAGAAGTATGGTGTTACGATTAATGAGAATTTGTTATTTAATACGAAAATCACGAATCAGCAAATGATGGTATTCCGATATATGGGATTTGGAGGCAGGATTACAGCAGTACCGCTAACACAGCAATTCATTGAATGGGTTGAACCGTGGCAGAAACGATTGGAGAAACTGCCGTAAGTTTACCTGGGTTTTAATCATTAACTTGAAGATGTTACTAACGGTTTTGTGTAACATTGTCAAATACTTAACTTTACACATAGATTATTAGGAATTAGTATGACTGAAAAAATTAGATCAACAACTATTATCGGGGTAATTCATAAAGGGGAAGCCGCTCTTGGTGGTGATGGACAGGTTACTCTCGGAAATACGGTTATGAAACATAATGCAATGAAGATACGAAAAATTGCAAACGGAAAAGTGTTGTGCGGTTTTGCAGGTGCTTCGGCAGATGCTTTTACTTTGATGGAAAAATTTGAAGATAAACTTGAACAGTATAGGGGTAATGTCAGCCGCGCCGCTGTCGAATTAGCAAAAGAATGGCGTTCGGATAAGTACCTTCGCCGTCTTGAAGCAATGCTTGCGGTTGTTTCAAACGACCACGCTCTCGTTGTTTCTGGTAACGGTGATGTAATCGAACCTGACGAGAAAATCGTTGCAATAGGCAGCGGAGGGATGTACGCACTATCTGCAGCTAAAATGTTGAAAAAATACAGCAAACTATCCGCAAAGGAAATTGTTGCGGAATCCCTTAAAACGGCTTCAGAAATTTGTATTTATACTAATGAAAAAATTAATGTTGAAGAGATAGAAAAGTAACAGGTAAAAAATATGTTAAGAGATTTGCAGGAAGAATTAACTCCTTCACAAATAGTAACTGAACTGAATAAATATATCATCGGGCAGACCGATGCAAAAACCGCAGTTGCTATTGCATTGCGTAATAGGTGGCGTAGACAAAATGTGGAAGGTTCATTGAAAGATGAAATAATGCCGAACAATATTATACTTATCGGTCCTACCGGGGTTGGAAAGACTGAAATAGCAAGAAGATTGGCGAATTTAGCGCGCGCCCCATTTGTAAAAGTTGAAGCGTCAAAATATACTGAAGTCGGGTACGTAGGCAGAGATGTGGAATCAATGATAAGAGACCTTGCAGACTTCGCTGTTAATCTTGTAAAAAATGAAAAGACCGAAGAAGTTAAATCAAAAGCATATGAACTGGCTGATGAAAGAATACTTGACCTTCTGATTCCACCTGTTAAAAAAACTGCCGTTGCAACAAATGGTGAACAAAACGGGAATAATGATGAAGCATACCAGAATCAAAAAACACGCGAATGGATGAAGGTCAAATTAAAAAAAGGAGAACTCGATGATAAAATGGTTGAGTTCGATGTTACACAACCTGCAGTCGGTATGCAGATTCTTGGTCCACTCGGAGTAGATGATTTCGGAATTAACCTGCAAGACCTTATGTCCAACATGCTTCCGAAAAAGAAAAAGAAAAGAAAAACAACAATTAAAGAAGCAAGAGAAATCTTTACTGCAGAAGAAGCTCAAAAACTTGTAGATATTGAAGCGGTTCAGAAGGAAGCAATTACACGCGTCGAAAATACCGGGATTGTTTTTATCGATGAAATCGATAAAGTCGCCGGTAGCAGTAAATCCAATGGTCCCGATGTATCGAGAGAAGGAGTCCAGAGAGATTTACTTCCCATCGTAGAAGGTTCAAATGTGAATACTAAATACGGCGTTGTAAAAACAGACCATATTTTGTTTATTGCTTCGGGTGCATTTCATGTTGCAAAACCTTCCGATTTGATACCGGAATTACAGGGACGTTTTCCGATTAGAGTTGAGTTAAAAAGCTTAACGGAAGAAGACTTTATTAAAATTCTCACTCTTCCTCAAAATGCACTTATTAAACAATATGCTGCTCTGCTCGAAACTGAAGGAGTAAAAATAGAGTTTACTGATGACGGAATTGCCGAGATTGCACGCATTGCTTACCAGGTTAATGAAGAAGTTGAAAATATCGGTGCAAGAAGACTGCATACGATATTAACGACTATCCTGGAGGATATTTTATTCAAAGTACCCGACAAGTTATCCGTTTCAAAAGTTACTATTGATTCAAAACTTGTTAAAAAGAAACTTGACAAAATAGTTAAGAACAAAGATTTGAGTAAGTACATACTCTAACAACCTGTTGGGTTGTAGAGTATGAATAAGAGTAAGAGAAAGAAGATGGTTTTAGTTGTTCTTTCTCTTAATCTTATCCTTTATCTTACTCTTTATAAATATTTTTCCGCTTATTGATTACAAATTATTCAACAAGAAATTTGTCATCATATTGAATAGATGAACCCTTGTCATCCCGCCGTATATACCGTGGTCTTTTTCAGGATAATACATTGTTTCAAATTGTTTGTTTTCGGCTATTAACTTTTCAACCAACTTAACTGAATTTTGAAAATGGACATTATCATCGGATGTGCCGTGAACTAATAACAATTTCCCTTTAAGTTTATCGGTGTAGTTCAATACAGCACTGTTTTCATATCCTTCCGGGTTAAGATGCGGCAGTGACATGAATCGTTCCGTATAAATTGAATCATAAAATTTCCAATGAATAACAGGTGCGACTGAAATTGCCGCTTTAAATACATCGGCAGCTTTCATCAATGCAAGTGCAGAAACGTATCCGCCGTAACTCCATCCCCAAATACCGATTCTTTCAGGGTCAACATAAGGTAAAGTTGAGAGATAATTCACAGCTTCAACATGATCATTTACTTCCCAATGCCCGAGGTTTTTATACATAAGATTTTTAAAATCTTTTCCTCTTCCTCCTGTACCGCGTGTATCAACGGCAATTATAATGTAACCGTGTTGTGCGAGCATCTGGTGCCATAATCCGTTTGGTCCGCTCCATCTATCAAGCACAGATTGTGAACCGGGTCCGCTGTAATTATAAATTAGTACAGGGTACTTTTTTGATTCATCAAACTCAGCCGGTTTAATTATAGAGCCATTTAACTCAACTTCGTCCGAAGTATTGAATGAAAAATATTCTACCGGGGAAAGCTCATATCCATCAAAGACTGTCATGTCCGATTGAATAAGTTCACGTACAATCTCACCGTCAGTAGTATAAACTCTTGTTGAAGTTAATGAATTAGCAGTAGAGTATCTTTCTATAAAATATTTATTATCCGGTGAAAGCATTATTGCATGATAACCATTCTCCTTCGATATTTTTTTCACTTCTCCTCCCGACAAAGGCACGGAGTGGAAATTCAAATATTGAATACCCGCCGCATTCGATGTAAAGTAAACTGTTTTGTTCTCTTCATCAATTCCTGTAACTGCGTCAACTTCCCATTTTCCCGATGTTAGTTGTTTAACAAGTTTACCGCTATTGTTATAAAGGTAGATGTGTTTGTATCCGTCTTTTTCAGAAGTCCATATAAATTTATCTTCATTCTGGAAAAAATAAAGGTCATCCGAAATATCAATCCAGCATGGATCGGTATCTGTTAAAACAATCATTGATTTTCCTGTTTTAACATCGGCGAAAAGTAGATCAAGTTTATTCTGTAATCTGTTTAATCTCTGGATAGATAGAACTTCCGGGTTGTTTGTGAATTTAATTCTGGGTATGTATATATCCGTTTCTTCACCAATGTCCATCCATTTCACTTTTTTAGTTTGAACATCCGCCACACCGATTTTTACAAGAGAGTTGTTCGCACCGGCTTTAGGATAACGCATAGTTAATTCATTTAAATAAAGAGAATCCCATTTAGCGATTTTTATTTCAGGAACGTTCGATTGGTCAAGCCTCCAGAATGCGATTCTTTTGCTATCCGGCGACCATTCGATTCCGTTTATAATATGGAATTCTTCTTCGTAAACCCAATCGAAATGACCGTTAAGAATAACCTCGCTGCCGTCAAATGTTAATTGTGTTTCCACTTTTGTTTTCAAATCAATCAAAAAGATATTATTCCCTCTAACGAAGGCGGCTTTCTTTCCATCCGGTGAAAAGTTGATATTAATCTGCTCTTCCTCCGAATCAGCGAGAACTGAAAACTCTTTCGTTTCTTTATTATAAAGGTAAAAAGCACCCCCGGATTTTATTTTTCTTGCGGGTAAAACCCCTGTAAAGAGGATGTTTTTATTATCAGGCAGCCATTCGTAATTGCTTATCATGAATGGTTTGTCGGTTTCTTCCAATTTTAACTCGCTGCCGGAAACAATTTTGCTTTCTGTCCCGGTTTTGAGATCATGTTCAAACAACGCAATTGATTTGGTCTCTGCATCGAATTTAATGAATGAAAACTTTTTCCCTCCATCAAACCATTTAACTTGAGATAAACTGCTGCCGTAGAAATTTCGGTTAGTAAAAATCTCTTCAACTGTGAACTTCTTTTTTTGCGGTACCGAGATTGTAGTAATCGCTATTATAAAGAAAAGAGTATACCTTAATGACTTCATGACTGAATTACCTCGTTTTTTGGATTTTGATTTGTTCAAATATAATACAATGAAAGAAAATAGAATAGCCTGAAGAATCCGATTGCAACAATCTGTTATTATTGCTGTTAAATCACCTAACCAATTATCAGCAGGTAGTAATGAATGAAATGGGCAATTATAACAAGAATTGATAATAATCCGGTAATGTTTATATTTCCGTACCGGGTCTTACAAACTTAAGCGGCGAAAAATTTTTTAGTACGCTAACCCCAACCATTTTGAAGTGGTTATAGTCTAATCAATTAGTATATGGAAAAAGAATGCTTATTGACGAAAAAGAATTGATTCAAAAATCTATTGACGGAGATGCAATGGCATTTGAACAGTTGGTTCAGCGTTATGACAGGCGGGTTCTGTCTATGGCTTTAAAGTATTTAAATAACGAGGATGACGCGAAGGATGTTTACCAGGAAGTATTCATCCGCGTATATAAGAGCTTGAAGAACTTTAAGCATCAAAGCGAGTTCTCCACCTGGCTGTATAGAATTACTGCAAACGCATGTTTTACTTATCAAACAAAAACACGGAAACGAAAACAAGTTCCATTAGAACCATCTGAAAATGAGGAAGAGAATTTGTTATATAACAAAGCTGATACCGGTACTCCCGGTCCTGATAAAGTTTATCAGAATAATGAGCTTTCAACAGAAATAGAAAAAGCGTTAAACAAACTTTCACCCAAACAAAGAATGATTTTTACGCTTAAACATTATGAAGGGCAAAAAATAAGAGAAATTTCAGACATGCTTAATATTAAAGAAGGAACAATAAAAAAATACCTGTTTGAAGCCTCGCACAAAATGAGAGTTCTTTTAAGCGGGTATTGTAATTAGATTTTGAAAAACGAGAAAACTATGAATCACGATAAATATAGAGAATTAATTGAGCTGAGCGGTATGGACGAATTGAATACTTCCGACATGGAACTGCTCAAACAACATCTTTCAATATGTAAAGAATGTGATTTATTT
>DAIRET010000052.1:0-16871 GCA_036795455.1 Ignavibacteriaceae bacterium | reverse complement strand
GGAATTGCACATCAAGCAGACTATAATCCTCCCGCTTCAACTTCTCGACTAATTTAATTAATGCACATTTTGACGCCTGACTAACAACGGAAAACATCGACTCGCCGAAAAAAGCACCTTTGTATGCAACACCGTATAATCCGCCGACCAGTTCGTTTTCTTTATAGACTTCAACCGTATGAATATAACCAAGCTGCCATAGATTCATATAAGCTGCAATCAACTTTTCCGATATCCATGTCTTTTCCCTTGAAGCACAACCCTTTACTACTGCCGGGAAATCGTAATCGAATCTGTATTCAAATCCGGATGAAAGATAAAACTTACGTAAAGAACGGGGAATATTAAATTCATCCAACGGGATTATCGTTCTTATTTCAGGCATGTACCAGTTAATATCGTCCGTATCTTCATCAGCCATCGGAAACGCCCCGATAGTATAAAGTTTAAGCATATTAACCGGTAGTAAAAGTTCATCTTTCGATTTTTTATCCGGGTTGTTCATTCTTCTTTCATATCACCTTGAATAGATGTAGTTGTTCAAAACCTGGATTGTCTCCTTCTGAGCCGTGATATCCATTTCCAATAGATCTCTCATCGATAAAACTCCATAGAGTAATCCATCATCGATAATTATGATGTGCCTTATGTAAGCATCTTTCATTTTCTTCAAACATGCCTCGTACGATTCATCACTTTTTGCAAGAATCAGTTCTCTTGTCATTACATCATCGATTATCGTATCTTCTAATGATAGTCCTTTGGCGATAACTCTTTTAACAAGGTCCCGCTCGGAAAAAACACCGATCAGTTTGCCGGCTTGTAATACAGGGACTAATCCGACATTACTATCAGCCATGTACTTTACTACATCAATCAGTTTTGACCCGGAATGGACCGTATAAAGTGAACGGTTTTGAAATAGTTCTTTTAATGATTGCATTGCACCTCCTTATTTTTGCCCGCTCCAATATAATTCATATTTGATAATTTGAAAAGAGAAAACTTCGGGGTAAAAGTAAAAAGAAAAATCATCGCTTTATGAACAAATGGATACCTCTGAATAAATTATTTGTAACCGATTATCGAAAGCAAGAATTCCAGCGAAGGATTATATATATCCTTCCATACGACTACACTGGTTTTAAGAAAAACTCTTCGTCCGGTGTAATTACAAGGACTGGGCATTTTGCCGTATGATATACTTTTTCTGCAACACTTCCTTGAAGTTTTTGAAGGAACCCTGTTTTTCCACTCGTAGAAATAACAATTAGATCAATATTGTTTTCATTAGAATACTTCACTATTTCCTCGTATGCTATTCCCCTTCTTATTACTGGAATTATCTCCGCAGAAGTTTTGGTTTTCATACCCGAAAGAATTTTCTCCAATTTTTTTTCTGCTTCTTCCATGATTGATTCATTAATTTTTTCCTCAGACAGGTCAAGTGTTCTGATTGCCAGAATCGGAGCGGATTTTTGAATAACATGCAGAAGATGGATTTTTGCGTTTTCGCTCTCTGCCCTTGAGATAGCGAAGTATTCAGCATTGAGAGAATGTTTGCTGAAATCTGTTGCGAGCAGTATGTTTTTTATGTTCATGGTTTACCTTGAAAGAAATATTAAACTGAAATATAAATTCTAAACATCCAATACAAACATAAGTATTAAAAAGTTGTTCTTTGTCTATCATCCAATATGAACTTCAATAGTTTCTTTCCGAAATCGGAAACTGCAATAATTTTTTCCGGGTCAACTAGTATATTATTCAGATATTGAAGTTTCAGTACATCACCTTCTCTGAATTCCGGAATCGCACCCCCGAAGAAAAAACCGAGCTTATTGAAATCCTTTGCGAAACGCATTGTTGCTGCGTCCGAAAGCGGTAAATCAAGATAAATAGTATCTATTTTTTTCAAACAGAATTCTTTCAAATGATGCCTTACAATAGAAACAATATCGTTACCGTACTCTTTAACAATCATCATAGCGGAATTCAAATCCGGTTTGAAGTTCACATCAATTGAAGAATTCGGTTTTAATTTATCAAGTTTTCCTTCAGTAGAAGTAACAATCTCTCTATTAAGTTTTAATCTTGAATAAATCTCGCTTGTAATTTCCGCGTACTCCGGCGGGAGAAAAATAGTTCGTTTCTCTTCTGCATTAAGCCTAAGATAGAATAATATAACCGCCTGTCTTTCGCCCGTTCCTTCTTCGTCGATTTTTTTGAATGAAACACTCTCCTGAGTAAACGCAAGCAAAGAACCGATTTCAGACGCACCGAGAGTTATATTCCCTTTTTGAGTGAAAGGATGAATAGTAACACTTTCGCTATAAAGACCGTACAACCCGGTTTTAATTCCGAATTCAACCGCTTGAGATTTAAGCCGCTTGAAAAGATTATGTCCTCTATATTTCGGATCGACAACTGCCATACTGGAGTCCACTACTTTCGATTCCGGTTTTTCAGAAAACAACCCGAGATGTGCAATCAATTCACCGTTTGAATTCACTGCGGCACAGCCGTGCATTAAACCGTGTTCAAGAAGTTCACGTATCTTATTGGGATAATAAACAACATTGACATAAGTATAGCCGTAAGCTCTGTATGCGAGTCGTGAAAGTTCAATTGCATCTTCGGGTACAAGCATTCTGAAAGTAAGTTGTTCATCTTTTGAAGCCTGGATTACTTCAGCCGGGGGTTTTTCATCAATTAAGATTTCATCAATGTTTTCTATAGGCAGATTTTTTGCAAGCTCCCACCTTTTCCCCTGGGAACCTTTATTTATAAATGAGAATTCATCTGCAAGATGTTTTATTAACAAAAACCCGGTTGCCGACTTTTCCTCTCTTTCAAGTTTTTCAATATCAAGCGGTAGTCCTTTATCTTCAAATGCAATAACTAACTTGCCGGGTTTGTAGGAAAAAAAAACATCACAAGCACCAAGCTCGCCGGGTTCGAAAGAGTTTTCAATAATATTTACAAATGTCTCTTCAACAATCAGCTCAATATCATGAATATCATTCTCCCCAAAACTAAACCAGTTTGCAATACCCCTTGCAAAACTGTGAAGAAGCGGTAAGTACTGCACATCCGCAGGGATAGATAACGATGCAAGTTGACCTCTTTTTAATATCTGCCTGTTAATTTTAACGTTCATCTATTACCTTTCTTATTTTCCCGGTTTTGGGATTCTTCGGTACTTCACCCGGTTTAAGGATAATTACAACCGGTTCTCCTACTCCGCTGTTTTTTAATGAAGCCTTGTACACTGGTTTTTCTTTTAAAAATGTATCTTTTACTTTTTGTGTAAGAAGTGAAGCATCAGCGGTTTTCATCTCTTCTTTCGATTCGATTTCAAGCTGGAGATATTCAATTCCCTCTTTTACTTTTGCCGTCATTCTGAAGTTTTGTGATAGCTCTTTGAATTCCGCAATAATTGAAGCAATAACATCAACCGAGATATTATCGGCACCGATAACGATAACTTCATCCGATCTGCCGAGTAGTTCAAGTAATCGTGTTCCCCTTCCGCAAGCACATTTCTCTTTCAGCAAACGTCCTCTATCACCAACATCATAACGGATAACAGGCATTAAGAACCGGTTGATGTTTGTAACTATAATATTTCCGATTTCACCAACCGGAAGCGGTTCATTTGTTTCCGGGTCAACTATTTCAACATAATGTATATCTTCGTGTACGTGATGAACCGAGCCTTTGCAGAATTCGCATTGATAGCCGACTGCACCGGTATCATTCGTTGCGTATCCGGCTGATGCAATTATCTCTGTGCCGAGTATCTTTGATACATACTCTTTTGCAGCCTGCGGCATATGCTCTCCGCCGTAAACGAGTTTCTTTATTTTCAAACCGAGTTTTTCTTTTTCAACCCGCTGTGCAATTGAAATCAATACAGAAGGAATTGAAGCCGCACCATCCGGTTTGAATGCGGTTAAGTAAGAAATAATATTATCCATTTCAATGCTGCCTGCCATCGGTAAGATATGACAGCCTATCTCTTCGAGAGCCATATTTACGGAAATGAATGAAGCCCATAAATTTCCCACGAAGAAAAGATTTGCAATTACATCGTTTGGTTTAAAACCTGCAAGGTAAAGCCCTTTTCCCATTGCCCTTGCATTGTAATGGGTTTCGTCTAAAGTTCTATAGACAAACTTCGGTGTGCCTGTGGTTCCTCCGCTTGAAAATGAAATCGAATCTCCGAGCTTACCGGTTAAAATCCCTTCTCCGTAAGGAGGTAGATGCGATTTGAACACCGATTGCTCAAGAATAGGTATTTGTTTTAATTCATCCAATCCGGTTAATTGTTTCTCGGGAAGTCTCTCACTATAAAACTTCGATTTTTCTTTTGCAAATGAGACCAGGTAATTCATCCTTGCGAGAGTAATCGAATCTCTTTTTTCATCATTAAGGTAATCGAACGGGTCTTCAAATTTCTTCGAATGACCGATAGAAACCCAACGGACAAATTCAGCAAGTCCTTTTGTGCCGTCATGCGGAGTTCCGTGTTTCCTTCTCGACATTGCTCCTAATTCAGTAACTCTATCGGCACCGATAACGGCTAATCTTTCGGATAATTCAAAAAGAGTTTTCGGCTCTGCTAATATTCCAATTGATTGAATAAATTTTCCGTACCCGGAAAGAGCATCGAACACATCATCGTAACTATCGATAACAATAATGTAGGCAGTTCTATGCTGGCAGGAGATATTGAATCTTGGTATTTTGTCAAGAATAATCGTCCAGCTTTGATCATCAACACCCGGAATAATTAATTCCGAATTACCGAGTGCTTGTTCAACTCTTGCAAGCTCACGCGTTCGTGTAATTTCAACATGTTCGTTAAAATCAATTTTAGGGAACGGGTATTTCTTCCTCATGTCTTCAAAAGATTCTTTTAAGGAAGCAGCAAGTTTTTTTGCGTTTTCAATTCCTTTAATAAAAATCGAATGCGGTGAAGAACATGCCGACTGCTCCCACATTGAAAAATCGGTTGCAATGTTATCGGTTATCTCTTTAAGATTAAAACTCATCAAATAGTCTGAATCAATAACCATACATGAGTATTTAGGACCGTACTCTAAAATTTTTGTATGAAGTCCCCTGCCGTTGCGATATGCTTCAACAGCTTCTTTACCGCCGTAAACAATCAGCAAGTCGCTTTCCTGTTTAAGAATTTTTTCAATTTCAAGATTGCCGCTCTGGAACGGGATTAATGAGAAATATGGATACACAACACGATCCGGGTCGCATTCTTTAATCAGTTCTGCAAAGAGAAGCGGGAAAACCGGGTCGAACGAAGACATCTTCAATACGTTTATATTTTTTGTTACAATACCTTGCACAATAGTATCCACTGCACCGACAAAAACATTACCAGCGGAAATATGAACTGCAACTCCATGCGGAACAGCTCGAATAAAACCGTCAAATTTATTGTGGTAAGTAAAAGTATCAAGGTAGGATGCACTACCGAGGTCAATGTTCAATCTTTTAATTATGTTGTCAAACCGGAGAAGTTCCTGTACGGCAGCTAAACCGGCAATAACCATTTCTTTGGAGAAGTGAATCTGCGAAGGCATTATTTCAAGTGTCTTTTTGTATACCGGATGATTTACATCGTCTATTTTTTTTCCTGCTTCATCAAGCACCTGTGCAATTTTCTCTATCGGAACTTCAGCATATACTTCCTTAAGAAGTTTTCCTTGTTCAATCACTTCACTTATTATTTGCGGTGTAATCTGAGAAGATTGAACAAACTCACCGAATTTATACCAGTTAATCATATCATTTTCTCCTTATATCTTTATTAATTGTGAAGCAGAGATTGCGCATCCCGCATGTTTCTGGACTCCGCCTCTCCCTTTCAGCACAATATAATTGCCGGGAATTCCGCACGGGCAGTTTGATTCAACCAGTCCAATGTCCGTACTCAAAACCGAGATTGATGGTACACTGCGTGAAAATGTTGTAATTAATTTAAGTAGTCCGGCTTCTCCTTTCGGAAGGACCGCCAGTGTGCCCGGATCAATGGCGCAGGCTTTTGCATACACAGGGATATGAAAATGACGCTGAGGACAGCTCATATAAGGAATACCATGCTCAACCATTCCGAAGAAATCACGAATCCGGTCTCTCTTTATTCCAAGTACAGATTCAACCAATTCTGCGTAACCTTCAAAATCGACTGTTTCGCCTGTATGCGATTTCCAACCGCCACCGGTTAAAAGCAAACTTGATGAAGGAAATTGTAACTTAATACCTCTCTTCTTCATTTCTTTAAATGTAACAAAACTGAAAGCAAGGAAACCTATAACACGAAGGGGTAACCCTGTTAAAGAAAACTCGATTATTTTTTCAATTGATTTCTCAAGCTCGAATACCGGTTCACCTGCAACTCCAGGTTTAAGAGCATAAAACATCTCTTCGGAAGGTGCAAAGGATGAATACATACGAAAAGTATAAGCAGCACCTCTATCTCCTCCGGTAGCAGGGTCATAAGAAAATACTATTGTGTTTACTTTTTCTTCACTGAGCATTCCCATTGATTTAACAGTATTTGCCCTTATTGCAGTTTGCCTGTCAAGTGTAATTTGATCAAGGTTCGTCTGGCTCTTTTGTCCTTGCGTCCCTGAAGAAGTTAAAGTAATAACAATCTCTTCTTCCGGAAGTGAAAGTATTTTCATTTTTTTGAATGCAGTTACAAAAATATGGGGGATACGGTAAATATCATTTTCGTTTTGAATATCTTGAAGTGTAAAATTGTACTGATCGCAAATTCCGCGAAATATTTGTGAGCGTTCATAGTGGAATTGAAACATCTCTTTTACCGATTCAATGAATAGTTTTCGATTCTCATCTGAATAGTTGTAAACATCTTCAATTTGAAATAGTTTATCAGTTGTATGTTCCGTCATAGAGATACCTATTTAATTAATAGATTAAAAAAGTGTGTTGCAGAAATTAATTATTTCTACTTGAAAATAATTAATTTCATCTAAGAAGTAAAGAGGATGGATGAGAAAATTATTGAAATTCGGATATTAAATTTTCTTCACTCTGCGAAACATCGTTTGTTACAATAGCAAAAAGATTTCCGTGGTGCTTTGTTAGATAAGTATTCGTAACACCGCTTTTTTCACTAAAGAATTTTCTTGCCTGGACGCAATCCATAATATCTTTTGTAACATATAATGTAGATGATTTGCTCAAATATTTTTCACATACCTGGAAGACATAAATCATCTTCCCTTCGTCGTTCCTATAAAGCATATGGGCATATTTTTCCCCGTTGGCAGATGATATTACACCCCCAACTAAAACCCAATTCTTAAAACAGGGAACTTCTGTTTTGTACACAATCCCTTTTTCTTTAAAGAATTTCTTTAATAAAGCAGGATCACTTGTTAGTATATCCGGATTTATTTTCCCATCCATAAAACTGTAAAAGTTATTTTTTGCGGTTAGGACAAAATCATTCCTATTTTGATTCAAAAACTGTTCGTCATTTGAATTGCTTGTAATTAGGAATAAAGATATAATAATAATAACAACAACTGACGCATAAGCATAAACGGGAGGTTTAATATCGAAAAGGTTGTTAAATACTTTTTGATAAAACGGTACCCGCGGTTTGATTTGTCTTATTATATTTCTTCGGAGGCTTTCGGGGGCAGTAACAAGATTTTTATGTTTTAATACCGTTCTTTTAGTAATCAATTGAACATCATGCGAGAACGAATATTCCGGATTCTCTTTTACTAACGCTAAAACCGACTCCCTCTCTTTTTCATCTGGTAATTCATCATCCACAAGTGCGGTGATGAGCTCGTTTATTTTATTTTCTTCCATTTTTCATTTTAATTATTCAACGCATATCCTTTGGATGATGCGTATTTGTGAAGTTTTGTAAAAAGCATTTTCCTTGCCCTGTGCAGCCTTGAACGAACCGTTCCAACCGGGCAATCAATAAAGTCAGCTATTTCTTCGTAAGTAAAACCTTCAATATCAGAAAGAATTACTACAGTTCTGAAATCTTCCGGTAGGGATGAAATAGCGCGGGAGACTTCGTCATCCAACAAATTATCAAAAATCTCTTTTTCCAAATGGGCGTCATCTGTTGAAGAAGGTTTTGCATTTTCATAAAAGTTTTCTACTTCTTCATAGTCGACTTTATTAGGCTCTTTAGTTTGTTTCCGGTAAGAATTGATATAGGTATTCTTTAAAATTCTAAACAGCCATGCTTTACAATTGGTTCCTTTTTCAAACTTATCCCAAAACCTGAAAGCTCTTAGATAAGTTTCTTGAACCAGGTCATTTGCATCGTCCGAATCGCCTACCATACGGAGCGCAAAATTAAACAATGCGTCCATATGCGGTATCGCTTCTTTCTCAAATTCCTCGTATAAAAGGTTGTTATCCTTCATTAATTGATTTTTAGAGTTTCAATAATTAATTAAATAATGTGCAAAATTAAGAAGATTTTTCGAAACTAATATGATTTATTCCACAACCGTTCACTTTTTACCTGTAGCAATAATTGTTGACTTGTTTTTCACATCCAGTAAATAGTTGTTAATGAAAGCATATACTACTTCATCTCCTTTTTTGAATATAAAATTCGGTTTTCTTCCAGGCTTAAATAAATCCGACATACTTATTTCTTTCCCTTCGTCAGCCAGATTTAACAAGTACACTTCTTCATCATCTCCAGGTTTCCAGTTTATCTTAACGGTTGTATAGCCGCTGGAAATTAATTCATAAACATCAAGTTTTCTCAAATCATCTTTTGTTTTAATTACCGCTGGATAAATTAATCCGGCTGATGCAGTTAAACCTGAGAAATCAAATTCTTCATAACCATAAAATGTGGATTGGTCCCCTTTTTCTGCAAGAAAAGTATTAAACCTAAATCTTTTCTCACCCTCTGCCGGCTGTTCATTAATCATGAATGGAAGGTCTGATATGTATTCATGTCCATTCTCCGAAATCGTAATATTTCTTATTAAAATATCGTACAAATAGCGTTCATTTTCAGGTAGTTTTTGTAAACGTCAGTCGCAGCTTCTTTGTATGTATTGTCTGCAATAGAATAAAAAGCCGACACTATGGCGAGGAAATTCATCTTTCTAACGTACTGCCGCTCAGGGTCGTTTTTCCATCCACCGGATTCAATCAATATTGTACTTGTTCCTTTACTCTGAAAAACATCACCGAAAGCTCTCGGTTCAAATTCATCCGAGTATTTCCCGATGTGTCCCGGCATGTATTTTTTTAGAATTGAGGTCATTATTGAAATAACTTTTGCAGCATTTTCTCTTACTTCATTGTAAGTTCGTTCAAAATTAAAAGCAGGGGCTAAAAATGAAATTGCCGCCGATTTATAAGTTTGTCCGGTTGTCAAATACGAACTCTGGTCGTGTAAATTAAATCCGAAATCGGCTTTTAAACTGTCGAAAGTATCCATTAAAATTTTTGCTTCAGGAGTGGCAAGACGCAAAGCATCACGATTTATATCAATATCGTAAACATTACGTCTTTGGAACCGTTCCGCTCCATCCGGGTTTAACATCGGAATAAAATAGATTGTAAGTTCTTCCCGTAGTTTTTGTATCACGTCTTTAAAATCTTTTTTTGATGAAAGGAGCTTGAAAATATCGAATAAAGCCATTGTTGCCGTCGGTTCATCCCCATGCATTTGAGACCAAAGGAAAATTTTAGTCTTCCCTTCACCCCATTTAATTAAGAAAATGTCCCGCTTCTCGACAGATTCACCTACTTTTGTAACAGTGAAATCTTTATTAATTTTGATTTGTTCAATCAAAGGGATAATATCGGAATGTTTGATCAGCCGGTGAGAAAGAGTTTCTTCCATAAGGTTTTCATAGGCGAAATAGAAATCTTCCGCAAGTTTATAATCCTGGCTGAAACCGATCCAGCTTGTCAGCAATAAAAGTAAAATGACTTTTTTCATGTTAAAACTTATTATATTTATGATGGTTTAAAATAGTAAAATAATTTAGAGAGGTAAAATCCATATGCAAAATCAAAAATTAACTATTGGCAGTCAAGCACCTGACTTCAACTTAAAGAATATTGACGGGAAGTATTATTCGTTAGAATCGTTAAAAGAGAACAAAGTATTGTTGGTAATCTTCAGTTGCAACCACTGCCCGTATGTCCAGGCTTACGAGCAGAGGATAATCAACTTGCAGTCCGATTACAAAAGCAAAGGTTTACAGGTTGTAGCTATCAATTCCAACGATGATGTAAATTACCCCGAAGATTCATTTGAAGATATGGTTAAAAGAGGAAAATCGAAAGGTTTCAATTTTCTCTATTTAAGGGATGATACGCAGGAAGTTGCAAAAGCATACGGAGCCACACATACTCCCGAATTATTCCTTTTCGATAATGAGAGAAAACTTGTTTATATCGGGAAAATTGATGATAACTGGATGGAGCCGAGTAAAGTTGTTACTCATTATCTCAAGAATGCGATTGAAGAAGTATTAAAGGGAGAACCGGTTTCGGTTCCCGAAACATTTGCTATCGGTTGTACTATAAAGTGGAAATAAAGCTATTATAAAGAGGCTGTCCTAAAATAGGACTTCCCTGCGTTTCCTATTTATTTGTTTTAATCAAACAAAACTGAAATCGAAAAAGGGAATAAAATCATTTAGGACAGCCTCTTTTCAAAAAATGTAAAGATTTTTCCTACTCCAGGTAAACGCCTGAACCTATAAAGTAATCGGTACCGGGAATCGGTTCTACATAACCAAGTTTTTCTTTTTCTTCCTCCGTACCGGGTTTAATCCAGTAGAATTCTACAAAACCGCCGCCGGATTGAGCAGCTTTCGATAATTCCCGGATTACATATTTCCCTTTAACATCTTTATGGTTATACAGGTTTTTACCGACAATATCTTTTTGTCTTGCATGAGCAATGTTCACACAATCGAAATCGTAAGCATAAAAATAACCTGAGCTATCGGGATAAAACCTAACTTTTTCAATTACTTTCCGGATGAATTCTATTTTGAGAGAATCCCCTTCAATAAGAGGTAACGAATGTCCGAGCATTTCAGCGTAAGAATGGACATACGCAACAGCAATTTTTTTATTCCATCCGAGGTCGGGATTAATTTCAACTTTCACATCTCCGCATGATGCAAAAATGAAAGCAGTTATAATTACGGTAAAAATGAATCGATATACTTTCATTTGATTCCTTTCTAATATAATGATAGTTCTCAGTAAAAAACATTTGCTATTAAAGAACGGATAATAGCGGTTAAATTTACTCTTTATTCTGATTCCGGCAAAATGAAAGAAAAAGTAGAACCCTTTCCTACTTCACTTTCAATCGTAATTTTACTTTTTTGCTTCTTTAAAAGTTCGGTACATAAAACAAGTCCCAATCCTGTACCTGGTTCACCCTCGGTTCCTTCTTTGTTTACTCTTTCGTCGATTTTAAAGAGTTTGGGTATGATATCATCCGGTATCCCGATACCGGTATCAGAAACCGAGATTTCTACTTTGTCAAATCCTTTTTCTTTTGCGGTAATTAATATCCTACCTCCCCGATTTGTAAACTTAACTGCGTTCGAAACCAGGTTACGAATAATTGTTCCGACAAGATTGAAATCAGAATAGATAAATAGCTCAAACGGACAATCTTTAACTATTTCGATTTCCTTTTGATTTGCAATTTGATGATACGGTTCAATACTTGAATTAATTACTGCTGAAACATTAATTCTTTCCAGCTTGTATTCCATTTTGCCCCGGCTTATAATAGTCCACTCAAGTAGATTCTCTAACAATTTATATAGGTTTAGTGCCGACTTATGCAAGGAGTCATTCATTCTAATCAATTCATTAATTGAATACGATGAATAATCCTCACTCATTTTTTTAGACAAACCTATAAATCCTTGAAACGGGCTTCTGAGGTCGTGAGCAATAATTGAGAAGAATTTATCCTTTTCTGCATTTATCAAATGGAGTTCCTCGTTCTGTTTTTTTATCGCATCTTCTTGTATTTTTCGTCCGGTAATATCTATCTGCGTAGAAAGAACACACAATTCATTCTGATAACGAATAACAATCCCACTACCGATAGCCCAAAACTTTCTTCCCGATGCAGATTGAAGATACATTTCGAACTCCCTTACCATCCCGTTTTTTTTAAGTTCTTCTATCCATGCAAGACGGTCTGTGGAATTAGCCCACACTTCAATTGCATTCCTTTTTTCCACATTCGGTTCAAGGTACAACTCGAATAATTCAATTCCTTTCGGGTTAATGTATAGCAATTTACCTTCAAGCGTAATTATACTTAATGAAATCGGAAGGTTGTGTATTACTTTTTGGAATTGTAATTCATTTTCACGCAGAGCTTCTGTAACTTTCTTTTTTTCATCAATATCTCTTACTGCTACAATTCTGATTTCTTTATCCTGCCACTCTATTGTATATGCTTCGATTTCCACGAAAAGCTCGGTTCCGTCTTTCCTTATTATTTTTATTTCATATGGATGATAAAATTCGGATGAAATATTATTGATAACAAGTTCATGAAAGTCGGGATGAACAACCTGCCTAACAATGTTTTCCCCAACCAGTTCTTCTTTTGAATAACCGCAAATTCTGCAAATTGCAGCATTTACATCGCGTGTAATCCCTTTTTCGTGAATTAGAATACCTTCTTTCGTTACTTCCGAAAGAAGCCTGCTTTTTTCTTCGCTTTCTTTCAGCTGCTGTTTGTATCTGTATTCTTTGCTTACATCCCTAAAAACAAGAACCGTTCCGATTATTTTCCCTTTGTTGAATATCGGGGCACATGTGTCTGCAATCTGGTATACTTCACCCGACTTCGAATGAAGTGAAACATGCTCGTTTAGTTCAATTGTGCGTTCATTTTTAATAACTTCAAATACCGGACTCTGAACTTTTTCACCTGTCTTTGGTTCAACAATTTTAAATACTTCATCAATTGATAAACCTTTCGCAATTGTAGTAGCCCACCCTGTTAGCTTTTCAGCTACTGTATTAAGACTGATCACATTACTGTAAATATCTGTAACAATTACCGCATCTCCAATTGACCTTAAAGTAGCAGTTAAGTATTCCTCTTTTTCCAAAAGATTATCTGAAATTCTTATTATGTTCCTGTTGAGAAAAGAAACTCTCATCCCAAAAATCAAAGAGACTATCAATAGAATAAGAAACAATGAAATTACAAGCCAGTATTTTTCAATTACTTCAAAAAAGGAAATTTCACCGTATGTTTCATATGGAGGAAGACGAAGTTCTCTAAGCAATTCATGTACGCTGGCATAGTCTTGCGGAATTGCCCATCCTGCACTAAAATTAGATACTGCAGCTGAATCATTTTGCGGCATACTAAGCAATTCACGCGATATTAATTTACTTAATTCCGCATCAACGCCTGTAACTGCTGCAAATGCCCATTCCGGGTAAAGTGGTGTTGATAACCAGTAAGGGTATAAAGGATTTTCAATATTCTTACTGTGAATAAGTTTAAAATCCTTCATACTGATCAAACCTTCACTTGCCATTGTCTCCAGATGTGAGCTTCTTACAGTACCGGCATCGGATTTGCCTGACAAAACCGCATAAACAACAGCATCGTGAGTTTTTTCGAATATCAGTTGAGCAAAATCTTTTTCAGGATTTATTCCTTCTCTTGTCATCTCTCTTAATACAGCATGCCAGCCGCCGAAAGATAAACTGTCAACTGCCGAGAATTTTTTTCCTGAAAGATCATTTATGTTATTAATATCTTTTCGGGTGGACTTTGTAAATACAACTCCACCGAAAGATGAGCTTGGTCCGAAATTTGTTTTTTTCTGTAATGTGGCAATTCTGTGAGCTTTTCCGTTAAATTCTAAACAAGCATAATAAGCCGGATTTGCTGCAACATATTCTACTCTGTTATATAAAATTGCATCATATATTTCATTGAATGAAAGGGGTACAATTACAAATTTAAATGGATGAAGTTTGCGAGAAAGATATCCGGCAGTCGGAGCCCATCTTTTAAAGCATTCGTCTTCTCCTCTATTAGCCAACACACCAATACGTATAACACTATCTTTATTCCAGTTAACGTTTTCGATAGCCGGTGTTGTATTCCCTTTCTCCGAAATGTTGAAAAGTTTATTTGAGTCGGCAAACACCAAGGTAAAAATACTACTTATAAAAAATAGGAAAACCCCAACAGTAAAATAGCTTTTCCATATGTATTTAGTTGACAACTCTATTATTTTATTACTCATTCTTTTACTTTAATTAGTCTGTTTTCGATTCCATCAAAGGGTATAATTCATTCTATTATCGAAGATTTTTCTCATTATTTTAACAGCAGCTAATAATTAACAAATACACGCTGTATTGGCAGCCTGTTACAAAAGAAAAACTCTATCCTATTAACTGTAATAATGAATTAATCCTGTACTTAATTTGTTTTGGATCATAAATTCAACGGATTGTTTGGTTTTTTCAGATTATGAACCCATATGGGCTTTCTTTTATCAAATCTTTTTAGTATCATTGAATCAAAATTTTATGTCAGGAGGGATGATTTGTTAACAGTTGTAGACAAAAGTAACTACTTGAGAGGACTATTAATACTTGCAAAAAAGGATAATCGTCTTATCGAGAATGAAAAAAAAATAATTAGGGACGCAGCCAAACGGATGGGTTTCAGCAAAGATTTCTACGAAGAAACACTTAGAAATCTAATGACTAACGATTATATATTGGAAAAACCGATTATTTTTTCAAACCCGGAAATCGCAAAATTGTTTATTTCGGAAGGACTTGAACTTGCATTTTCGGATAATGAATTGTGTGTGCATGAATTGAATTGGTTGAAAGAGATTGCTAATGCAAATGCAATCCCGGACGAATGGTTCAGCGAGGTAATAAAAAGCCTGGACAACGTTAAAGTCCATTGATTTATTTCCTATTCTTTTTTAGCCTTTTGGTTGTATAGTATAGCCAAAAGGCTTTTTTATTTTATAAACGTACAAATTTATTCACTGAACTTTTATAACCGGACTTTCGTTTTCACTACAAATAACTGTTTATCATAAAGAAAACCGGCAGGCAATTAAGATTATGCCGTTTTTTTTCTTAATTTTGACCCGGTTAATAAACTGATTTTTAATGCATTCTCTGTAAATATGTCTTTACAAATATATAAAAGAAGAACTCCGGCAAACAGCCATACTTATTTATTCACAGCAAAAAGAACCGTACCCGGAACTACAAACAAAGTGGGAGAAGAAGAGATAACCGATACATTATGCGAAACCTTTTAACATTAAAAAAGTATTTTCTACGCTATAAGAAGAAGCTCTTTTTCGGCATTATTTTTATTCTTCTTTCGAATTCGGGAAACGTTTATATCCCAATACTTATAAAAGATTCGATTAACTTCCTCCAGAAGGAGACGACCTCGGGCAATCTTTTGAATTATGCTTTGCTAATTGTCGGTACTTCACTTATTGCAGGTGTGTTCCGATTTTTGATTAGAGAAACAATAATTGTAGTATCAAGAGAAATCGAATATGACCTCAGGGGTGATTTCTGGAAACACATTCAGCTTCTCCCCTTGAAGTACTTTCAGAATACATCAACGGGGAATTTAATGGCTCATGCAACGAACGATATTAATGCAGTAAGAACATTCGTAGGTCCCGCCGTTATGTACTCTATTGATACTCTAATCCGCCTTGTAATAGTCATTACTATTATGATGTCCATTAGCTTCAGTGTTACTGTTTATTCATTAATTCCACTACCGCTTCTCTCCATACTCGTTTACAAAGTAGGGAAGAAAATTCATCAAAGATTTACTGCAATTCAGGAAAAATTTTCCGAGTTGACAACAAAAGCACAGGAAAACTTTTCCGGGATTAGGGTAATAAAATCTTATCTAAGGGAAGAATCGGAAATAGAATCATTCAGAACGTTGAGTAAAGAATACCTCCAAAAAAACATGCGGCTTGTAAAAATTCAAGCTCTGTTTCAACCTATACTTTTCTTAATTACCGGGGTATCTGTAATAATAGTAATATGGGCCGGCGGAATCAAAGTAATTCAGGGAGAGTTACTTCTCGGAGATATTACGGCATTGATAATCTATCTCGGTATTTTAATCTGGCCTATGATTGCTTTCGGCTGGGTGATTAATATTATCCAACAAGCCGAAGCAAGTATGAAAAGATTAAATACAATTCTTCACGAACCATACGATATTCAAAATTCAAGTGAAACCGACTATTCTTTGAATAACATCAAAGGAGATTTAGAATTTAAAAACGTATCATTCAGGTATAACAATAATTCCGGCGACGTACTGAAAAACATTAACCTAAAAATTCCAGCAGGTACTACTCTCGCAATTATGGGTGCTACCGGGAGCGGAAAAACAACGTTGATAAATCTTATTCCCCGTCTTTATGACGTTACTCAAGGACAACTATTAATTGACGGGAAAGATGTAAAAACAATCCCGCTGGATGTTCTTAGAAAAAGGATAGGGTATGTTCAACAGGAACCTTTCCTCTTTTCAGATACTCTTGAGAATAATCTCTGTTACGGACTTGAACATCCCGATAAAACTGCAATGCTTAATGCAGCGAAGACTGCACAATTCGATAAAGATGTAAAAGACTTCCCGAAAGGATATGAAACGATTATAGGTGAAAGAGGAATTACTCTTTCAGGGGGACAAAAACAGAGAGCATCAATCACAAGAGCAATAGTAATTGAACCGGCTATTCTTCTTCTTGATGATTCTTTCTCTTCAGTTG
>DAIRET010000245.1:0-3418 GCA_036795455.1 Ignavibacteriaceae bacterium | reverse complement strand
CATCACTTCGTGAGGGACTTAACACAATAAATTTAGATGGTGATGTAAGCGAAATCAACTTACTTGATCCGTTCCGGGGTAAGTATGATTTGAATCTTGAAATTGATAAAGCTCATAACCAGTTGGTTCTAAAAGCCTTGCTGAATTTGAATTGCAAGTATAATTGCGATAGGTGTGGTAAAGAGTTTGATGATACATTACACGTTCATTTTGAAGAAGTATACCTTTTCGGGGTTGCAGGTAATGATGACGAAGATACCGATGTAATTTACCTGCCGTATGATACGGATAAGATTAATATATCGAAAGAGTTGTACGATTATTCTTACTTAAATATTCCGATGAAGAAACTTTGCGATAACGACTGCAAAGGTATTTGTCCCGGCTGCGGTACAAATCTGAACTTCGGCAGTTGTAAATGTAAAAACGATGATATTGATCCCAGGTGGAAACCATTGCTGGATATTAAAGAATAATTTATTGAGTTGAATGTTGAAAATGAAAATCGTTTAAGTGTAAAACGGTTTTGATTTTTTAGATTCAGTTTAGTAATAGTTTTAAATAATAATAACGGAAAAACAATGCCAAATCCAAAAAGAAGATGGTCAAAAACAAGAAGAGATAAAAGAAGGACACATTATAAAGCATCCGCACCCACTTTAAGTACGTGTGCCAATTGTGGCGAAATTAAATTATCCCATCGTGCTTGCCCTTCATGCGGATATTATAACAGCCGCTCTATGTTTATACCAAAAACATAAGAAGTTTAACTTCTGATGTCGAATTCAGACAAATCTAACCCTGTTTGTAAAATAGTAGTAGATGCAATGGGGGGCGACTTCGCCCCCCGTAATGCTATTCTTGGTGCTATTGATGCGGTTAAAGTGGATAATTCTATCCGGCTGTTACTTGTAGGAAGAACCGATGAAATTAAAGGTATTCTTTCAGAAATAAACGCTGATACCGCATATTACAAAATCATTGATGCACCGGATGTTATCGATATGAACGAAAACCCGGTAGTAGCATTAAAATCGAAACCGAATTCATCTATTGCTGTTTCAGCCAAACTTATCGCTGGCGGAAATGCGGATGCATTTATAAGTGCGGGGAATACAGGGGCAGTAGTTGCCTCATCCACTCTTTTAATCGGAAGAATTAAAGGGGTTGAAAGACCGACAATAGGTACTTTTATCCCGAATCAAAAAGGTATTTGTACCCTGTTTGATGTAGGTGCATTTGTCGATTCAAAACCGCAGCATCTCCTCAGTTACGCAGTGATGGCGAATATCTATGTGAAAGAAATCTACGGAATTAACAGCCCAACAATCGGGTTATTGTCCGTTGGAGAAGAATCCGAAAAAGGAAATAAACTTACTAAAGACACTACCGAGTTATTAAAAAAATCGAACTTAAACTTTGTTGGAAATGTTGAAGGAAGAGATATACTTAAAGGTACAACAAATATAGTTATATGTGATGGGTTTATCGGTAACATATTACTGAAGTTCGGCGAAAGCGTTCCGGGATTAATGAAGCATCTTTTAACTCAACATGCTAAGAAAAGCCTGTTCGAGAAAATAAAGATCGGCTTATTCAAAAATACTTTGAAAGAAGCATTACGCCCTCTAGATTACCAGGGATATGGTGGCGTACCGCTTCTTGGAGTAAAAGGTGTTACAATTATTGGACATGGCTCAAGTACACCTTTGGCTATCAAGAACATGGTTCTTCGTGCTAAAGAAATGCACGATAAAGAACTGGTTAATAAAATAGCATTTTCATTAAATCAATCTCAAGAAAAAATTACGGAAAGCAAAGATGAGTGAAAGAAAAATCAATGCCGTTATTACCGGCGTAGGTATGTATGTACCGGAAAAAGTTTTAGACAACAAATATTTTGAAACTATTGTTGATACTACTAACGAATGGATTCTTACAAGAACAGGGATTAAAGAAAGAAGAATGCTTGAAAACGGAGCTACAAGCGATCTTGGGGCTATGGCTGCAAAAGACCTTTTTTCTTCAACAGGAATATCTCCTGAAGAAATTGAAGTAATTATTGTTGCTACAGTTACTCCCGATATGTTTTTCCCCTCTACTGCATGTCTTATTCAAGATAAAATTGGTGCAAAGAACGCATGGGGATTTGATCTGTCGGCAGCATGTTCAGGTTTTTTATTCGCTCTTGAAACCGGTGCAAGGTTAATCGAAAGCGGAAGTTTCAAGAAAGTTTTAATAATTGGAGCCGACAAAATGACTTCAATTACAGATTACTCCGATAGAAATAACTGCATCCTTTTTGGAGATGCCGGTACGGCAGTTTTATTGGAGCCGACAACCGACCTTTCGCTGGGTGTTCTCGATAGAATTCTGCATTGCGACGGCTCAGGCAAAGATACTTTGAATATGAAAGCCGGCGGCAGTGCTATGCCTCCTTCAGAAGAAACAGTAAAGAATAAACTTCATTACATTTATCAAGAAGGAAAAGCTGTATTTAAAGTTGCAGTTGTTGGTATGGCTGACGTTGCAGTCGGAATAATGAAAAGGAACAACCTGAATTCGGATGACATTTCTTATTTAGTACCGCACCAGGCAAATCTAAGGATAATAGATGCAACTGCAAAAAGAATGGGACTAGAACCTGAAAAGGTGATGATAAATATTCATAAATACGGTAATACAACTGCTGCGACAATCCCGTTGTGTCTTGTTGAATATTACCGTGAAGGAAAAATTAAAAAAGGAGATAAACTCGTTCTTGCTGCTTTCGGTGCAGGTTATACGTGGGGCTCAATTTTATTATCGTGGGGAATGGATTAATGGGGAAGAGAGCTTTTTTATTTCCCGGGCAGGGCTCGCAATACGTCGGAATGGCTAAAGACCTTTACGAAAATTCCGTTGAAGCAAAAGAAATGATTAAAACTGCTGATGATGCACTTGGAGTGAATTTGTCGCATATAATGTTTTGCGGTCCGGAAGATGAACTAAAACAAACTGAGTTTACCCAACCAGCAATTTTCTTACAAAGCGTAATTCTTGCAAGTATAATTAGGACGATAGACTGCCAGGGTGCTGCCGGTCATAGCCTTGGCGAGTATTCTGCCCTTGTATCTGCAGGTGCAATTCAGTTTTATGATGCGCTTAAACTTGTTAGATTTCGCGGAGTTGCTATGCAGCAAGCAGGTATTGAAAATCCGGGTACACTTGCTGCAATTGTCGGTCTTGATGGAAATTTGGTTGAAGAAGCGTGTGGCGAAGCATCTGTAGCCGGAGTTGTGCAATGCGCTAATTTCAATTCTCCCGGACAAATTGTGATTTCAGGCTCTATTGACGGTGTTAGAAAAGCTATGGAAGTTTGTAAATCCAAAGGTGCAAAAATTGTGAAAGAACTTGTTGTCAGCGGAGCTTTCCACTC
>DAIRET010000244.1:0-3446 GCA_036795455.1 Ignavibacteriaceae bacterium | reverse complement strand
TTTTCCAATCGGTAAATACAACAAAAAGCAAATCCGTGAACTTGCTCAAAAGTATGACCTTGCCAATAAAAAAAGAAAAGACAGCCAGGGTATCTGTTTTTTAGGACAGATAAAGTTTAATGAGTTCGTTAAATACCACCTCGGTATCAAAACGGGGGAAATAATTGAAATTGATTCCGGGAAAGTAATGGGAGAACATAACGGTTATTATTACTATACAATCGGACAACGAAGCGGGCTGGGACTTAGCGGCGGTCCCTGGTATGTAGTAAAGAAAGACCATATTAACAACAAGATTTATATCTCAAAAAGTAACGAGGTTCTCTTCAAAGAGAAAGACGAGTTCTTTGTTTCAAACTTTAACTGGATATGCGAAGAACCACCATCAACTAATGAGCTTCAAGTGAAAATCCGTCACGGTGAACATTATTACAATTGTAACTTAAATATGATTGATGATAGTAAATGGAAAGTAAAAATCGATAAACATGACCGGGGAATTGCACCCGGACAGTTTGCGGTTTTTTACAACGGGGAATATTGTCTCGGCGCGGCAGTTATTGTTGATGGTTAGTTTGCAGTGAATTAGAATAAGAGAAAGAGAATATAGTATGTCTTTTCTCTTATTCTGTGAAAACAAACTTTATCTTGTTAGAACTATTTTATCTTTCAATTGCTCAATTGAATTCCGGTCTGTGTGGATAACAACATAATCACCGGTCAACCAGTACTCTGTCCAGTTTTTGTAATGGGGACTTAAAGGCTGCCCTGATTGCCCCGTAGTTAGTACAAGGTAGAATTTTTCAGGTTCATTGAAATCATGAATAAAGCGCATCGATGGTCCGAGAGTGTTTTCATAAGGTTCCTGTCGGAGCGATTTTAAATTGCCGTTATAACTTGAAAACATGTATTCGGTATTAAATAAAGTGGTTCCGTCACCGCCTATTCCGAATGGTCCGATATTAATAATGTTATCAACAAATTGATTCTCTCCACTGAAAAAGTGTTTGAAGCGAACCCTATGTAAATTACCCCACTGCCATTTTAATAAATCTGTTCCGAAACGGTTTTCAAGTTCTGTTAATGCATCAACAAGACTTTCCCTTATAATTTCGTTTTTCGTTTCAACCCTATCTGTTTTGATATTATCGAATAACATAGACCTCTCTTTTTTGAGGAGTTTTAACAACGTTCTGTAAGGTACATTCGGTACGAAACAGAACTCATTATAGAGGTCGTAACCGAGGTCATCAAGAAAGATATTCTTTAGGAGCTTATTTAGAAAGACCGCATAAATAGAAGCTGTTTGGGAATATGCATCAAGTTTATAATCCCACGTATCAAATAAGCGTAACGCATTGTTGAGGTTTTTGTCCGTTATCTTTATCCCTTTAAATGCGTCAAGTAAATAGTTTGTTATTTCCTTTGCATAAGGAGAGACAAGATCAAGCTGGTATTTTTGAAAGTCATTTACAGAGTGCTTTCCTTTTCCATTCAACAGTTCTGTAATCCTTTCAATTCTTGATGACGGTTCCCATAGATTTGTTATGTGATACTTAAAATCTTTAACTGTTTTATTATTCGCCGAAGCAATAAAATTTTGCTGCGGATTATAAAGAACAGGTAATTCATCAAAAGGAACAAACCCTTTCCAATCAAACTTATCGGTTGTGCCGTCATAAATAAAAGTCGGATTAACATTTTGTCTTACCGGTAGTCTTCCGCCGAATGAGTAGCCTGTATTTCCTGATTTATCAGCATAAATAAAATTTTGAGCGGGCACAGAAAATTGTTTTACTGCATTTCTAAACTCGCTCCAATTTGAAGCTTTGTTAAGTGAATAGAAAGCGAAGAATTCATCACTTGCATCATTACCGCTCCACCTCATGCTTATATACAGATTCTTATCATAACCATTTGCGTAAAGTTCTTTGTATAAGTGTACACCCGATACAATCGGTCCCCTGTGTGTGTATAAGATTTCCAGAACCTCATCGGCACCGTCCTTTACTTTAATTGTATCCTTTACTTGAATCAGTTTTTTCCATTGACCGTTCAGTTTGTAATTGCTTCCCGATGAATCTATTTGTTCGATATAAAAATCGGTATCATCAGCCATTATGTTTGTAAGCCCCCACGAAATGTTTGCATTTTTTCCGATTGTAACAGCAGGTACACCGGGTAGTGTAACTCCTTCAACGTTCCAGCTATCAGCACGTATGACAGCAGCATACCATTTCCCCGGTGCTTGAAATGCATGATGGGGATCGTTTGCTATTACCGGTTTACCGGAGACAGATTTGTCGCCGTTTACAACCCAGCTATTCGAGCCGATGTGGGTTCCGTTAAAACCTAAAAACTTTCTGAATTCTCTATCAACTTCAATTAATGATGCTCTTAATTTGGGGTAGTTTTTTAACTCCGGGGGAATAATAGTCGGTGCGTTCTCAGGGTAGTCTGGCAGCAACTCCATTGCTTTCTTCTCACCAACCTTTTGAACAAGATTAGCAAATGCAATATCAGTCCACCAGCTTATATTAAGCTCCCATGCAATCATTCTGACAACAATTAAACTGTGTATGGGCGTCCATTCATATGGTTCATAACCGAGGATACTGAACTCAATAGGCAGGTTATTCCTTTCACTCAATAAGTAATAATTAACGCCGTTTGAATAAGCATTAAGTAATTTTTTTGTTGCCGGGTTTGCAGCTTTAAGGTTTTCAGCAGCAGTTTTACTTATTCCGACAGTTCGGAACATTTTATCGAAAGGAACAGTCTGGGTTCCGAATACTTCGCTTAATCTTCCTTCGCCAGCTCTGCGCGCAATATCCATCTGGAACATTCTTTCGCGTGCATGGAGGTAACCGAGAGCATAAGCGGCGTCTTCTTCTGCGGATGCGATTATATACGGAACTGCAAGAGAATCGAAGTAGATTTCAACATCGTTTTTCAACCGGTTTCCACCAAAAACACCCGAGTATTCGGGCAAGGATTCGAGCAGCATTCGGTGCAAGAAATAGCCCCCGGCGGCAAATACTACTATTGCGGTTATAGTTAATCCAAGTACAATTTTAATCCATTTCGGCATTCAGCGGTTCCAAATTTTCAATTAATTACATTGTCAATTTAA
This sequence comes from Ignavibacteriaceae bacterium, assembly GCA_036795455.1. Lineage (GTDB taxonomy): Bacteria > Bacteroidota > Ignavibacteria > Ignavibacteriales > Ignavibacteriaceae > DAIRET01. The sequence continues at coordinate 313 of DAIRET010000244.1, read as the reverse complement.
GTTTTAATTTTCATTTTTACATGGGGGAGGCTGGAGGATTTTGATACACTTGTTCTATTGTCCTATTGTTTTATTGTTAAATTGTTTTGTGGTGAAAAATTTCCTGTGCTTATTCAGAGAGCAGTCTTGATATTCTATCCAGACGCCAGGGGATAAAGCTTAGAAATATGAAAAAGGGATGAGATGTTGCTAATGGTTTAGTTTTTGGGATACGGGTTGATAAATAATGGTTGTTTTTGGTGGAAGTGGGCTGCCTCTACCGCTTTCCGATAATAGGGAGTGTAAATAATTCTGTGTAAATGGTTAAAGCAAG
>DAIRET010000243.1:1242-3463 GCA_036795455.1 Ignavibacteriaceae bacterium | reverse complement strand
ACCAAGTAAAACAAGAATAACTATTGCAGTGTAGTTCGGATTTTCAATAATCACCTTATTTAAGTCATATAATGAACTGAGTTCAAAACTATTAGATATGTTTGATAATAATATGAATCCGGCTAATAAAGCTAATCCACCCCCGCCTGTTACAAGAATCGCTTGTAAAGCATTTTTTCTTGAAGTCTCTTTCCTGTGATTAAACCCGATGAGTAGATACGAACTAATGCTGGTTAATTCCCAGAAGACAAAGAGGGTAATCATATTATCTGAAAGAACAACTCCCAGCATTGAGGTCATAAAGACCCCGATATATAAATAAAATCTTCCTGTCTGCTCATAAGACTTCATGTAACTACCCGCATAGAGAAAAACTGCGGTTCCGATAAGAGTAATTATAAGAACAAATGTTAAACTTAATCCGTCAAGTAAAAATGAGAATGGAATTCCTAACGAAGAAAACCATGGAGTTGATTCTCTAATATAGTTTCCGTATGCAACATCAGGGTAGTAGAGTAAAAAACTGATAAAAAGATAAAGCGGGAACGAGGCAGCAATCCATCCGAAATAGTCTTTTGTCCTTTTATATAAAAAAGGAGCAAACATTGAGGCAGCGAATCCGATAAAGAGAAGTTTAAGCATTATTCGTAATTAATTATCAATTTTTTTATTGGTTTAACTAAAATATAAACTCACCTGCCAATATAATAGTTCTAAATTAAAAATCGCTACCATGATTGTTTTTTTTCCTTCTCTTCTCTTAGGTGCTTGGGAAACATCCGGGATTATAATAAAAAAGGTCACCTTTATTCAAAGTGACCTTTAGTTCAAAATTTAGTTGAATTTATTTTACTTTAAATTCAATTCTTCTGTTGAATGCACGTCCATCGGCAGTTTTATTATCCGATATTGGTTGTGAAGACCCTAATCCAACTGTGGTTAAGCGATTAGCATTAACACCTTTGGCAACTAAGAATTTCTTTACAGTTTCAGCTCTTTGTAATGAAAGTTTCTTATTATATGTTTCAGAGCCGATATTGTCGGTATGTCCTTGAATTTCAACATTCATTTCAGGATTTCCAAGTAAAACCTGAACAGCATTAACAAGTATAGGATATGATTCCGGGGTTAAAGTTGATTTATTGAATTCGAAATTAACACCAACCAAAATCCATTTGTCTCTATGAACAACTGCTTTGTCGCCACTATGTTTTTTGATAATGTCTTCAAGTTTATTGTAATCAATGTCTGCTGTTTTTTGCGAATACTTTTTAACGATTTCTTCAATCTTATTGTAGTCAACTTTTGCATCAACTTCAGCAGTAATTCCGCTGTAAAGATCACATAATTTTGATTTTTCACCGACACTGAAGTAATACAATGCACCTAACTCAAAAGTGAAGTAGTTATCAAGTCCGCCACCGATTGTACCACCTTGCGGTCCAAAATGTCCATCAAATTTATCTGTTGATGTTGTATGATGTCCTAATTCGGTTTTAATTTTCCATTCTTCGGCTACAGCCCAGTTAACACCGAAAATGAGATTAGCTTGATAATCAAGATAACTGTCGTTTTTGACACCGGTTCCGGCAGGGACATTCTCTAATTTGAAATAGTTACCTGCGATTCCAAGTCCAATGTAAGGTGATACTGCTTCACATGGGACGAATTCGTAAAGGAAATCAAATCCGAAGGGGATTGATGTATTTTTAACTGCGGTGCTAAAAGATTTAATCTGCAAATATCCTGCTTTAAATCTTAAAGCCGAGTGTTCGGTTAAATTTCTTTGTATTGATAAAAACCCACCGTAATCTAATTCATGCCCGTTTATGTCGGTACCAACAAATCTAGGAACGGAAGCACCGAAACCTAAACTCCAGCTATCTGTATAAGCTTGGGCAAAAGATGATGAATTTAATACGACAATTGCCGTAAAAATAAAGAGTAACTTTTTCATATTTTATATCCTCCAGGTCGATAATAAATTATTTTATTCAAAATTGTAATAGTCATTTTAAGAAGAACTTTATTTACTTACCGTAATATATTATTATTAAGACAAATAGTCAACTATTTTTTCTACTGTTTTAGGTGGTTTTGATTAAAGTAACAAAAAACACGGGTTCATGGTTCACAATATAGCATTATACTCTTTTGTTGTATTTAACATGCAAAGGTAATTTTCAAAATTTATGTAATCGGGAATGCTATTCCCGGAACC
>DAIRET010000243.1:0-1232 GCA_036795455.1 Ignavibacteriaceae bacterium | reverse complement strand
TACACAATAACCGCCATTAGCTCCTACATTTTCGATATTGAAGAAAACTGCTTTTCTTATATCCTCACTGCTACCGCGTGCCAAAAGGTCTACATCAATGTTTCCGATTAAACACAATTCCGAACCATATTTTTCTTTAACATCAAAAATATTCATTGCTTTAGGTTCGATGGGATGAATAGCATCTACACCACATTCAATTATTCTATCAAATACATCATATAGAATGCCATCAGTGTGGTAGATGAAGGGTTTATTAGATTTTTTTGCTATTTCTCCTATTTTTTGTAACCATGGGAAGAAATAAACTTCAAGGAATGCCGGAGAAATAAGTAATCCCTGTTGAAATGCAATATCATCGCTGTACCAGATTGCGTCAACTGTATCACTTTGGGCAAAGTATTCAAACATGCTTATAACAAGCTCACCGAGAGTATTATTCAATGTTTGAATTAAATCCGGGTTTTCAAATAGTGCTATTGAAAAGGATTCAAATCCCATCATCTCCCATGTCATTGTAAAAATATCTCCATACTGTCCTATCACTCCCATTCCCTCGGGGAGTAATTTTTTTACCTCTTCAAATCTTGTATAATCAAAATCATTTTTAGACGGAAACTTATACTTTTCAAGGTCTTCAAAAGAAGTTATCACACCCTTACTCTCGGATGCCCATTTGAATGATAAAGTCCCATCCTCTTTAAATGTTAGATTTTTGTCCAGACCAATTTTCAAAGGATTAAAATCACAAACCGGTTGCAGTTTTATGTAATCATAACCGGCTTGATACCAAAATTCGACATCATCTTTGAGTTCTATTATAGGACGGTTTATAAGTTTTTCTTTAATTTTGGGATGAACCCCTAATTCTGCAAGCGGGATATGTTTTGCCTTACCACCGCGTAAAGTCTTTAAAAATTCTTGAATATTCGGCATACTCAACCTTTATCTAATATTTGAAAAATTGCTTCCACTCGTCCCATTGGCGCTGAAATTTGAATTCCGTCAATGCTTGTTTTAACCATATCGTATGTTTCTTTTGCTATTTTAATCCCTTCATTAAAAGCATCTTCTTTTGAAGGAGCTTTTCTCATCCTATCCAATATATCTTTTGGAACCGAAGCACCGGGGACTTCATTATTCATGAACTCGGCATTGCGATAAGAAACAAGAGGCCATAATCCGCAAATAAAAGGGAGTTTTACATATTCAATTTTCTTCAAAAAGTTTTC
>DAIRET010000051.1:0-17183 GCA_036795455.1 Ignavibacteriaceae bacterium | reverse complement strand
AAGCGGCTTCCTTTATAAACTCTACATATTTAATGGGCACACCGTTAAAGAAATATATTCGGATTATCCATTTCCCGGTGTACATTCGATTGGAGACGATATTTATATTACAATTGACAGGAAAATTCATAAAATTGTCAAGGGTGAATTGGTTTTATGGAAGGAATTTCCTGGTAGTATATTCATGAACGGTTTCATTGGTAGGAACGAAAAAGACTTTTTTGTATATGGTGATGGAGTGTCACATTTGATGCATTACAACGGAACCGACTTACAGACTTTGTTTACAACTGAATTCTGGTTTTACGATTATCAAATATTCGAAAAGGATGTTTTTGTATTCGCGGAAGATCCTGTCACTGAAAAAAAAATTGTTATTAGAGGAACATTAAAGGATAAATAGTGGTAACTGAGTAAAGAAAATAGTGATATTAAAATGGAACCGTGCGGCAACACCGTTCCGCAACCCTGAATAAATACTGGTTACCTCTTATTCTACAAGTTGAGATACGGAACTATTTTTTGATTATCCAAAGCAGAATAATTAAATCATATTTTTTTCATTTTAATCTTATGCTTACATTATACATTAAAAAAGAGGTGATTTATTTATGGCAAGATTTAAGTTGACAATTGAATACGACGGCTCCCGTTACAGCGGCTGGCAAGTGCAGAGAGATGCAAAAACCGTACAGGGCTGTTTGGTAGGCGCAGCCGAAAAAGTTTTTGAAAAGAAAAAAGTAGTGCTCGTAGGCTCCGGCAGAACCGACAGCGGTGTTCATGCCTTGGGACAGGTTGCCCACCTTGAAGTAAATACCGATATGCCGCTTCATATTATCAATTATAAAATGAATGACCTTTTACCATACGATATTAATGTTGCGAGCATTGAGCCGGTTTCAGATAAATTTCATGCCCGCCATAGCGCGGTTCGGCGTGTTTATCTTTACCAGATATTAAAACGGAGATGTGCTTTCGGAAAGAACGTTGCATGGTGGGTTAAAGATAATCTTGATGTAGAACGGATGAAATCTGCCGGAGATTTATTCAGAGGAACACACGACTTCTCTTCCTTTGCCGATAAAAATATTGAAGACGTTTCCACCAAAGTTTATATTGAATCGGTTGAAATTAAAGTACATGGAAATTTAATTTTAATCAGAATAGTCGGCTCCCACTTTTTATGGAAGATGGTAAGACGCATGGTGGGTGTACTCGTTGAAGTTGGAAGGGGCAAAAAAAATCAGAGCGATATTTTGAGTTACCTCGAAAAGCATTCAACAGAACCGGCAGATTTAACAGCCCCGCCATCGGGACTCTTCTTGCAAAAAGTCTTGTATAAAGGGGAAGAATATGACAAAGAGATATTACCCATACTTAATATTTGATTTAATCTGAAAGGTATAAAATGAACACATCAATCAGTGAAAATTTATTTAGTATTGCAAAAAAATATATCCCGGGTGGAGTTAATTCACCGGTAAGAGCATTCAAGTCGGTCGGCGGCAATCCGATATTTATGGAACGTGGTGCCGGTTCAAAAATGTATGACGTTGACGGTAACGAATATATTGATTACATCGGCAGTTGGGGACCACATTTATTCGGGCATAATCCCAACTTTATTCAGGAAGCATTGAACGCGGCAATTGAAAGAGGTGTGAGTTTCGGAACCCCCTCAGAACTTGAAGTTAGAATGGCGTTGCTAATAACCGAACTTGTCCCGTCAATTGAGATGGTGCGTATGGTAAACAGCGGTACGGAAGCAACAATGAGTGCCGTACGTGTTGCAAGAGGATTCACAGGTAAAAACAAAATCATTAAGTTTGAAGGATGCTATCACGGTCATGCAGATTATTTTCTGATTAAAGCCGGTTCAGGTGCTTTAACGCTTGGAGTTCCTACAAGTCCCGGTGTTACTCCTGCCAACGCTGCCGACACACTCGTATCTGATTTCAACGATATTGATTCGGTTAAAAAGTTGGTTGAAGAACATAAAGGGAATATCGCTGCAATTATTGTCGAACCCATTGCAGGCAATATGGGTGTTGTTGCAGGCTCGGATGAATTTTTGAAAGGGTTACGCAATCTCTGCTCCGAGGAAAATATTGTTCTGATATTCGACGAAGTGATGACAGGTTTCAGGCTTGCAAAAGGAGGGGCTCAGGAGATTACCGGGGTTCAGGCCGACTTAACTACATTCGGAAAGATAATCGGCGGAGGATTACCTGTTGGTGCATTCGGCGGTAAAAAAGAGGTAATGCAAACAGTTGCTCCAAGCGGACCGGTTTATCAAGCCGGTACACTGAGCGGGAATCCGCTGGCAATGGCTGCAGGATTTGCGGCTTTATCCCATATCAAAAACAATCCCGGAATTTATCATCAACTTGAAAGATTATCGTCAAAACTTGAAAACGGTATTAAAGAGAACTTAAAATCATTGAAAAAACAGTATGCTGTAAATAGAGTTGGTTCAATGTTGTGTCTTTTCTTCACTGAAGAGAATGTTGTCGATTTCAAATCGGCATTAACTTCCGATACACAAAAGTACGGTAAGTATTTCCATGAAATGCTGAACCGCGGAATTTATCTTCCCCCGGCACAGTATGAAGCATATTTTATTTCCACTGCGCACACTGATGAAGATATTGAAAAGACAATCTCTGCAAACTATGAATCGTTAAAATCAGTTATCTAAAAAGCATTATTCAAGGAACGAGTTATGAAAAAGAGCATCACGGAAACACGCAAGTACAGGCTTGATATGAATGAAAATATATTGAATTCCGGTTTTAGGGATTTCAACAAATTTTTTGCACTCGACAATAAAGCCTATCTTGACGGAGCATTACCAGCAAAGATGAAAGAGTTGATGGGACTTGTCGGTTCAATGGTTTTGCGGTGCAACGATTGTATCTTTTATCATATTGACCGTTCAATCCAGGAAGGTGCTACAAGAGAGGAATTAATCGAAGCATTCAACATTGCATTAATAGTAGGCGGTTCAATCGTTATCCCCCACTTAAGATATGCTTTCGACGTAATGGATGAAATTTTTGATGATGGGAAAGAATAAGAATCAAGAGAATAGTAACAAGAAGTAGAATGACATTATGCCGATTTCTGGCGAAGGGGTAACTCATCCCAGGTTCTTCCTTCAAGGAGTCGACCTGTTTTCTTTTTATTTGAACCACCCCACTGTTTAAAGAAAAACGGAACCCGAGCTTCTTTGCATTGGTCTTTAATATCAAGTACCCATTCAGTTTCTATTGGTCGCGATCCGGGTCCTGACTCACCCCCGACGATAACCCAATCTATATTTTTTAGTTGTAATCTCCTTATAGGCCCAATGAGTGGTTCAAGTGATAAAAATTTTACAGAAGCGCCCGTATTCCTTAAGTTATCAATTCGATAAATATAATCCTGATTTTCAACACTTACTCCCATCCAGATATTTTTTCCCCAGTTCAGTTTCATACTTAATTCTTTTAATCTATCAGAGCGTTTAGTTAATACTTGATAAGTATGCCAGGCGGTACTGTTCATAACACCAAACACCTTTTGTATAAACTCAATTGGGACATTCTTATGAAAAAGGTCGCTCATAGAGTTAACAAAAATAGTCTGAGGTTTTTTCCATTTTAGCGGGAGTTCTAGAACATGCTCGTGTAACGTCAATCTAAAACCATTCTCATAATTAGCCGATCCCATCGCCTTCAACCTCTTGGACATTCTTTCTGCATAGCAAAATTTGCAGCCGGGACTAATTTTATTACACCCTGTTACCGGGTTCCATGTAGATTCTGTCCATTCTATAGAAGATTTTGTTGCCATAAATTTACTTTAAGAAAAAAATACTTGTACATCCGGCCCGAAAGTAACCTCCCCCTTTATTCTTTTTCTTTCTTTTGGTGGAGGATTTGTTATAATTTTATTTTCAGATTCGAGCTTTCTTAAGGCCGTTTTATAATTTCGTGCAATATAGGGTTTACCAACATTATGAGCAAGATAAATCTCATTCATGGTAAGTACTTTGCCTTTAAACTCTTTTAATAACAAATCCCCTAAGTCATCAAGGGGACGAGACAGTTCAAATAAAAGAGGCGTATTTATATCTGCCGGATTATATCCAAAGGAAGCTACACCTTGTTCAGAAAGAGAGCTTTCTCTCGCCATAATTTCTTTCATTATCTCATAACCTTTAAAATTCTTACTTGTAAAAATTAAATGATGGCTGGTTCTTCTTCCTCCTTCGTTTTTGAAAACGAATGGAAGAGTATATGTTCCTCCCATTTCCATTAACGCAAGTGTTAATTGTTCTAAAATGTAAATTTCTCTCTGCTCTGGTTTTAATTCACAAATTCTTTGCCTAATCAAATCGGCTCTAACTTCCCCAAACAATGCATTAATATGTGTTTCAACCAAGTCATTACTTAGTCCCATATTTATCCGAGTATAATTAAAAAAGAAAATGCTATCACATCCCCAATCCTTAAGTACCGAACTAATCAATTTTAATGATAATCCCTTATAACCCCAAGGATCAACGAAAAGCAAAGTTGGGATTAAAGAAATTTCTTCAAATTCCTTTACGATACCTTCAGTGATTTCTTCATTCTTAATTATTGGTGAATATTTTAATTGATTTATCCCTTCAATTTCATCAACTGCTTCTCTCAAGCTATTAGCATATTCTTTGTTTGCATCATTAAAAACAGAGACTAAACTATTTTTCAAGTCGGTATCATATAATGCTCTTTCGAGAATCATTACTGGGGTTGATTTGGTTCCATCATTATATCTTCCTGGTCCGGCAAAGAGATCAATGTATGCAATCTTTGGTATATGTTTATTTCTTTTTGCTGTAGCAATAATTACTTTTGCCCAGGCCACAAAATACTTTGATACAATTAATGTTTTTACTTTTGACTGCTCAGATTTTTCATCAAAAAAATTTACGTTACTCATGACTGTTCAAATCTAGTATGGATAGTATAATCTTTAAAAAAACATTATTTCTAATTTCATGATTTTAGTGTGTCAGTATTAAGATCAAAGATGAAAGTACGATTGGTTTCCTTCTATTAAGCCGGTTATCCCGGTTAAATTCTATTTTATTTTTATGAACCAAAAACAAAAATACCCGAAGATTAATCAAATAATTACTTTGCGGGGACTAAAATAGTGAAAATGTTTTAACCCGTCAAGCAAAATCTACTAAATTATTTTCCCCGTATTCTTATCCCCTCTACCCGATCTTCGCGTATTTTAGATTGTCGGAATAGTGTTCGATAAGGTTTTTTCGTGCAATTGCATTTTGTGGTGAGAAGATTTTCGGGTCCTCTTCGATTATCTTAAATGCGTCTCTTTTGGCATTCAATAATATCTCAACGTCCGTTGTTAAGTCTGCATATTTCAGCGCCGGGAACCCGCTCTGCTGTATTCCGAATATATCCCCCGGACCCCGTAGTTTCATATCTATTTCCGCAATCTTGAAACCGTCGGTGTATTTCACCATTGTCTGTAATCGTATGGAAGATTTATACTTTTCAAGTTCAACCGGGGATAAGTATTCAAGTTTATCTTTTAACCTTGCGGATGCTGCGGTTATTTCATCTTTTGTTACAAGAATACAGTATGCTTGCTCGGCTCCTCTTCCAACTCTTCCTCTAAGTTGGTGCAACTGCGATAAACCGAATCTATGTGCATCGTTAATAAGCATTATATTGGCGGACGGAATATCAATACCGACTTCAATAACAGTTGTAGAAATTATAACATCATACTCCTTTGCAGCGAATAGAAGCATCACATCCTCTTTTTCACGCCATTTCATTCTACCGTGAATTAACCCGACACGCAATTCCTTCAAATACGTTTTTGAAAGCTCTTCGAAGTAGGTAACGGCTGCTTTCAATTCAAGTTTTTCCGACTCTTCAACAAGCGGGTAAACGATAAAAGATTGGCAGCCTTCTTTCGCTTTCTCATTAATGAATTGATATATTTCAGGCAGTTTTGTTTCGCCCCGTAAAAGTGTTCTAATAGGTTTCCTGTTTTTCGGCATCTCGTTAATAATTGATACGTCAAGGTCACCGTAAACAGTCATTGATAAAGTTCTCGGAATAGGAGTTGCCGACATCACGATTATATCGGGAGAAGCCGCCTTCTTAATCAATTCAGCCCGTTGAACAACTCCGAAGCGATGCTGCTCATCTATCACAATGAGTCCGAGATTCTTGAACTTCACATTCTGTTCAAATATTGCGTGAGTACCGACGATTATATCCGCCTCCTGCAGTTCGATTTCTTCTAGCCGTTTTTCCCGTTCCGTCTTTTTCTGTCCGCCTATCAACAGCGAAACTTTTATTTTCCTTTCAGGGAAATGTGTATATAAATCGTTCATCATTTTACTTATGTTCCTTGCATGCTGGTCTGCAAGAATTTCCGTCGGAGCCATAATAGCAGCCTGATAACCGCTGTCAATAGCTATTAACATGGCAATAAGTGCGACAATAGTTTTACCGCTTCCCACGTCTCCCTGCAACAATCTATTCATCGGTTTTTCCGATAACATGTCGTTTTTAATTTCAGTCAAAACATGCTTCTGTGCAGAAGTTAACTCAAATGGAAGTGTTTTAATAAATTGCGGGACAAGTTTACTTTTAATCTGAAACGAAATACCCGGCACTTTCTCTTTATAATTATTTTTACGTAAGGCAACAAGTAGCTCAAGATAAAACAGTTCTTCGTATTTGAATCTTATACGTGCTTCATCTACCTGTTTCATATTTTCCGGGTAATGAATAAAACGAAGTGCAGAGCTGAGATCGAGCAATGAATTTTTTTCAATCAGTTGTGGCGGAAGCGTATCTTCAATTTCATCGAGGTAGCCATCAAGAATAAAAGTCAACATTTTCCTCAAACTAATATCCCCGATGTTTGTCGCCTTTAGTTCTTTGGGTATCCTGTAAAACGGAATTATTTTCCCGGTGCTGTAAAACGTTTGCGATTCATCTTCGGATATTCTATCGAAATCGGGATGAACAAACTGGAGATTGTTAAATTTCGAAATTGACGGTTTAGCCGATACAGCAAATACTTCTCCTTCGTCAAATTTATTCTCAAAGTATTTTGCTCCCTGGAACCAAACGCATTCAAAAAAACCTTCCCGGTCGCGCATAGCTACCTTTAAGATTTCTTTCCTGTTAAAAATGCGCTTTTCTTTTGAAGTTACTTTCCCGATTACTGTTATTTCCCCGTCGTAACCCCTTTCAACAATGTTGTAAGCCTCACTTGAAGAGAGTAACGTTGTTCTGTCAAGATACTTTGAGGGAAAATAGTAGAGCAAATCCTTTACGGTTTTAATGCCTACTTTGGTAAAAGAAGCTGCCCGCTTGGGTCCAACGGATTTAAGATATTGTATCGGTTCGTTAAGTGATTTCAAAACTGATCAATTAAGTGAAAAATTACTTTGGGATTATTGACATTAAACCGGTCTTAATTCATTCCTTTAAATGAATGCATATTTTATTTGAGTAAAAGCATTTTTCGGGATTCTATAAAATCACCTGCTTTTAACCGGTAAAAATAAACACCGCTTGATAGGCTTCCCGCATCAAATCTAACTTCATACTCTCCGGGTGATTTTTGTTCATTTACTAAAACTGCTACTTCGTTACCAAGAATATCAAACACGTTCAGTTTCACATTAAAAATTTGACTGTTCACATTTACCGGGATAGAATACTTAATCGTTGTAACCGGGTTAAAAGGATTCGGATAATTTTGATAAAGATTAAACCTATCTACAATTACATTATCATTTTTAATGCTATTTAGTATCCCCGGAATTTTTAATGAAGCGGTATCAATATTCGATTCAAACGCTTCCAGCGAATCCCCGACTGCAACTGCAATCCAAAATGTGTCTATGCTGCCGGGAGGTATCTTTCTATAATAATTACCACTTACTATAACGGAGCCGTCGTTTCCAGCACTAAAATTTGTATCGATTTCACCGGAATTCATCCATTTAAAATAACTTGTATCGGCTGCATAACCGGCTCTCCATGTAAAAACTTTCCCCGAGTAAATCCGGTGAGACAAGTATCTGAATCCAACAAATTTATTTTTAGAGATTCTAATCACACTTTTTACCGGGTCGACGTACACTTTTTCAAATCCGAACGAATTGTTTACTGAAGGTAAAACTTCTATCCCTGCAAGCGAATTTAATGTATCGCTTTCTCTGTTTGTAATTTCATATCTCAGCAAACCGAAAGCGCTTCCATTCCAACCATAGACATTAATCTTAACATCAACATCAGGTTGAATCGATGAGTAACTATTATTAATGGTTGCCGACAACTCATGGTCTCCATAAGAAGGAGTTGAAACAACTTCAGGGAGAATAACACTGCCTGCATCTTCCAAATAATCGAAAACATGAGCAGAGTCTTTAGATACAAGAATTGATGCTCTTTCAATATGGTTTAATGATAACGATGATGATGTAACTTTAATTGCTCCGTACTTATCAAGTTTGAATCCGATTCCACCGGTTTCAAAGTAGACTGTAGTCTCCTCCTGCGAAAAAACAGTGAGAGTAAAAAGGAATAAAGTTAATAATAATTTTGTCAGCGTTGAGTTCATCTTCTTTCCAGTTAAGTAAAATAAAATCACCTTAAAAATACTTTGTACAAGTTCAAACGACGATTAAATAAAAAAACTTTAACCGGCAGTTGAAAAAATTTATATATTTGGTTATAATTATACAGAATTTTTTCAAGATAGAATATCAATAAATTTAACCATAAAAAAATGAGGTGCACATGTTTGACGCTAATTATAAATATACTTGCGTAGAAAGATTTTTGGAGTACGTAAAGTATGATACTCAATCAGATGATGAATCTACATCTTTCCCCAGTACTGAAAAGCAGAAAGAACTATCAAAATACCTTGTAAACGAACTGAAAGCGGTCGGGTTAACCGACGCCGAAATGGATGAACACGGATATGTAACAGCAACTCTTCCATCGAATTCCGGTAAAGATGTTCCCGCTATCGGTTTCATTGCTCATGTTGATACTTCGCCTGCAGTTTCCGGTGCAAATGTTAAACCGTTAATTCATAAAAACTACGGGGGGGGAGATATTCATCTGCCGAATGATGGGATTGTAATTAAAGCATCCGAAAATCCCGATTTAAAAGATATGATAGGGTATGATATTATTACTGCCGATGGAACAACACTGCTCGGTGCGGATAATAAGTGTGGCGTTGCCGAAATAGTTGATGCAGTAAACTACTTTATTAAACATCCGGAAGTTAAACACGGAACAATTAAAGTTTGTTTCACTCCGGATGAAGAAGTCGGTAGAGGTACTGAAAAGTTTAACGTTGAAAAGTTCGGTGCTAAATATGCTTATACTGTAGACGGGCAAACTAGAGGCGAAGTTGAAGCTGAAACTTTTTGCGCCGATTCGATGACGATTGTATTTCAGGGAAAAAATATTCATCCCGGTTATGCAAAAGCTAAAATGATCAACTCAATGAAAATTGCCGCACACTTTCTTGAATCCCTTCCTAAAGACAGACTCTCCCCCGAAACAACCGAAGGGAGAGAAGGATTTGTACACTGTGTTGCAATCAACGGGAATGAAGAGCAGACAACTTTAAAGTTTATAATTAGAGATTTTGAAGTTGAGAAGCTGAAAGAGTATGAAGATTTTCTTACCGAACTTGCTAACAATTCAATTAAAGCATTCCCCGGTTCTAAAGTAGTTGTTAAAGTAAACGAACAATACCGCAATATGAAGTATATTCTGAAAGATCATCCGCATGTTTCCGATTACGCACTTGAAGCAATGAAAAGACTGGATATAACACCGATTTTTTCTCCCATCCGGGGCGGAACTGATGGTTCCAGGCTATCTTTTATGGGGTTACCAACTCCGAATATTTTTGCGGGTGAACATAGTTTCCACTCAAAAACAGAATGGGTAGCAATTCAGGATATGGAAATGGCTGTAAGAGTTATAGTAACAATTGCCACAATCTGGGAAGAAAAAAGTTAAAAATGAAAAGTACTTTATCGGTAGTTGTAATTGCTTTCAACGAGGGGAAAAACATCCGTAGTTGTCTTGAAAGCGCCAAATGGGCAGATGAAATAGTTGTTGTTGATTCCGGCAGCACCGATGATACAATGCTTATTGCAAAAGACTTCACCGATAAAATCATCTCAAAAAAATGGGAAGGATATTCAACTCAAAAGCAGTTCGCTTTGGATCAGGCGAACTGCGATTGGGTTCTAAGCCTTGACGCAGATGAGAGAATTTCACCGGAATTAAAAACGGAAATCGAAAAAATATTAGCTAACGGAAGCATTTATGACGGGTATAAAATTCCGAGAAAAAATCATCTTCTCGGCAGATGGATTAAGTCCTGTTTCTGGTACCCGGATCAGCAGCTCCGGCTATTCAAAAAGGGTAAAGCTTCGGTTACCGATGTTAAAGTTCATGAAGGTTTTCAAATTGAAGGAGAAGCGGGAACCTTAAACGGAGATATAATTCATTTAACGTATCAAAACTTCTTTGATACTTTCGATAAAGTAAACAGGTACTCTACTCTGGCAGCGGAAGACCGGGCAGGGAAGAAAAGAATTAAAGGAAGAGACCTTGTGTTTCATCCGGTTGCCGCTTTTCTAACCGACTTCATCTCCCGCAAAGGATACAAAGACGGAGTATACGGGTTGATGATTGCATTAATAAACATGACAACCAATCTTATGATGTATATGAAAATGTGGGAGATACAAAACAGGAAAAACGAGTAGCTTCCTATTCCCCCATTTTTAGAATCGTATCAAACTCTTCTTTTGTAACAGGTAGAACCGATAAACGGTTTCCTCGTTGAAGCAATTTCATTTCTTTCAGCTTCGAATTCATCCTCATTTGTTCAAGTGTAACTGCTTTCTTGAATACTGATTTCAGTTTTATATCGACCATATACCAGGTAGGATTATCCGGTGTACTTTTCGGATCAAAGTATTTCGATTCCGGGTCAAATGCGGTATAGTCGGGATAACCGCTCTTTACAACTTCGCACACTCCAACAGCGGCAGTAGGTTCCGCATTGCTATGATAAAAAAGAACTTTATCTCCCTTTTTTATTTCGTCCCGTAAAAAATTACGCGCCTGGTAATTTCTTACCCCGTTCCAGTAAGTAGTTTTTCCTTCCGAGTTTTTAAGGTCTTCAATTGAAAATGCTGAAGGTTCCGACTTCATCAACCAATATGAAATTGCCATTTTGTTTCCTCTCTTAAATCATTCTCTCAAAAATTGAATTTCAAAAAATGTAATCGTTAATTGCTTCTCACAAAATGCGGAATCTCAAATGGTATTTCGACAGAAAGCTCGACTATACCGGCATATTCGTTATCCTTATACCATGGTGCCTGATAAATCATTTTCTTGATCCCGTTTTTCTCAATCGAATAAACATTCGTCGACTGGTTCTCCATTAACTCTTTTAACTTGCTTTTTGCCGGTTCCGGATGACAATCAAGTACATTAGTCTCAATCAAGTTTTTTCCACCGTAATTTTCAAAAGTTTTTAACGCACGGTTATTCATATAAATGATAATCCCATCTTTATCTGCAACCGTTATTGAACCCGGAAAGTCTTTCTGCCAATCAATTTGATTCATACTGCTTCCCTCATATTCTTCGCCTGAAACCTTCTCCCAGCACTTCATGAACATTGTTGACAATCACGAAGGCATCGGGGTCTATATCCTTTATCAATTCAGTTAATTTGCTCATATCCTTAAGAGTAATAACAGTGAAGATTACTTCGCGGTCAATATTCCTATATAAACCTCTCGCTTTTAATGCTGTAGCGCCTCTGCTTAGATTTGTTAGAATTGAATCTGCAATTTCCTGTGCTTTATCGGAAATTATATAAACAGCTCTTGCATAATCGAAACCGTCAATAATCACATCCACCAATTTACTCGAAACAAAAAGCAGGAATAAAGCATACAGAGTTAATGAGAGTGCCGGTCTATCGGGTGACAAATCTTTAACTTGAATTATTATTCCGGCTAATGAAATAACAAACAAGTCTATAAACATAATTGCCTGTCCCGGTTTTACTCCAAGTCTCTTTTGCATGATTGCAGCCACTATATCGGAGCCGCCCGTGGTTCCCCTAAATTTAAATATTATTCCGAGACCAATTCCGAGTAATACCGCCCCGATAAGAATCAGAAAAAGAAAATCGTTTTTGTATAAATCAAGTACAGTTTGTGATTCATGAAGTCTTATAAAAGAAAAACCGGGGATATCCCCGCGGAAAAAATCAATAAAGAATGAACTTAGTGTAAAACCGTAGAATGTACGTATTCCGAACTGCTTGCCTAATTCTTTTAATCCCCATAAGTAAAGGGGTAAATTAAAAACCCAGATCATCAAACCAACCGGAATTGTATTGTTTGAAAGATAGTGAACCGCCATCGACAAACCGCTAACCCCGCCGGGAACAACGCGTGCTTCTACAAGAAACACACCGATACCCATAGCCATTGCAGCCGAGCCAAATGAAATAAGAATATAATCCAGTATCGGATATTTTTTAAAAAGTCTTTTTGCCATTGTAGTATAGTATTGTGTTTAATTAAATATGTGTGAATCCCGAACCAGTATGATTATGTTATATAGAAGAGTCATAACGCCGGGAAAATGCACCGCAAAATTACGAAGATTTGTCCCACAGAAAAAATTAAAAAACCTAAATTATCTTAGTTTAAATGGCTTTGATTACTATTATAGAAAGGTCGTCATCTGGGTTTAAATTGTTAAACCGGTTGACTTCCATCAGAATACGACTTTGAATTTGAAGAGCTGTTTTGCCTGCACTTGAACAAATGATGTTTTTCAACCTATCTTCGCCGAATTCAATTTTGAACTCGTTCATTGTTTCGGTTAATCCATCTGTATAGAACACAACTACATCACCCGGTTCCAGTTTAACTGTTTCTTCCTGCATTGAGGTATCAAAAATTGATTTGTCAGTTAAACCCAACCCCATCCCCCTTGGAATAAGAAAATCGCATCTCTTTTTTTCAAAACTAAAATGGAGAGCAGGTTGGTGCCCTGCTCTGCAAAGTTTTAGTTCTTTATTCCCATTCAGCTCTGCAATATTAGCAGTGAAGAAATAATCACGTCTAAAAATACGGTACAGATTCCGGTTCAATACGGAAAGAATCTCTTTAAGATTTGAGCAAGTATCTATTAAGTGATGAAGAATAGCACGCACCTGAACCATATAAATTGCGGCCGCCATCCCTTTGCCAGAAATATCCCCGATTATAATGTGTGTTTTTTCATTAGATGTAATAAAGTCAAGATAATCACCACCGACTTCTTTAGCCGATTCCGAATAACAAGCAATATCAATATCTTCAATTTGAGGCGGGCTTTTCGGAATTAGACTTTCCTGTATTTGTCTTGCAAGTTCCAATTCACTTTTTGCAGTTAATTTATCTGCAACTTCGAATGCGAGCAAAAGGTTTAACAAACAAAAAGTAATAAATGCCCAGTTCCAACTACCTATCCAGTATCCATAAAGAAAGAAAAAGAGAATAAGAGTATACAAAATCCTTCTTAAAGGGGTTAGCTTTAAAAGAAATGCAATAAAAAGATTTCTGAAAAACAGCCAGCCTCTAGTAATGAAGTTTTTCGAGTTGTCCGGTTTCTTCATACTACTAAGATAGAAATCAAGCACACCGGGGGCTTCCCTGCGGATTAGTTTCTCAATCTCGAAGTACGTCAACTCAGCAGTATAGAAATCGTAAATGCTTTTTAATCTTTTCAATAATACCGATTACCAATTCTATATTGTTCGTATGTTCTTTAGCAAAAGAATCAACTATGAATTTTTAACAATACTTAAAACTTCGTGAGCAACTTTTTGGTTATGCTCAAAAGTAAGTTTTTTGTGGTTGACAAGGTCAACTATTGTTCCGATGAAACAAAGCCCCGCTGTAAAAAGATACAGCAACCCCATTCCAATCTGTCCAAGTAAAAAGCGTTGAACTCCTGCTATTCCTGCAAATGCTACAAGTGTTGTAACTAAAATTGTCAACGGGTCTTTACGCCTGCTTGAGTATACAACTGCGAACATTTGAAGCTGCTTATCATCAAATTCTTTTGTAAGATTTTGGATGTAGTATAATTCTTCTCCTTCAAGAAACGGCATTAGTTGGTAAATATTTGCCATGGTTTTTTCCTATTTTATTATTTCTGGTTTATTGATTATTGTTGACTTAATTAACGTCCAAATTCTGAATAGAAGAACTACAAGTGCAAAAACACCGAGCGGATGAGCATTAAAAGAGTTCTTCAACTGTAAATGAAACAGGTAATGAAGCGATGCTCCGAGTCCGCAGCCGGGACAAAAATCGAATCCAAGATTTTTTAACGGACAAATCGAAAAATGTTCCGAAGAGCTTACATCAATCAACGCTAATGTTGTTAATCCTGCAACCCAAATAAACAACTCCGGATTAAATCTCGAAAAAATTTGTTTCAGTCTTGCTTTCACTTAATTCTCTATTTCTTCGGCTTAAACTTAATTAAAAAGAGGAAATAATCAATCACAACTTACTCTTATGTGGTTTTTTGATGATGGATTGCTATATTTTGGTATGAACTGTATGAATTTTTATACCGGCGGTAGTTAAAATTATCTGAGGGAAGTCAAAAATAGTCTTTTACAAAATTTAGACTTGACTTTAGCTTTTTTATTACCAATTTTTCAACCGAAAATTTAAAACACCATGAAAGTTTGTCTATATGATTAAAAGAATCGCTTTTATCTTCGCTATAATTGTATTTTACAGTGGTAGTCTCAATTCTCAAACCGTTATAAGCAAGTATGCCGGTGAATTTCTTGCTATCGGTGTAGGTGGAAGACCGCTTGGAATGGGAGGTGCTTATGTTGCCGTTGCTTCGGATGCAACCGCAGGCTACTATAACCCCGCAGGGTTGGCAAATCTAAATTATCCCCAAATTTCTTTAATGCACGACGAACGATACGGTAACCTTGTAAACTATAACTACGCTTCCGTGGCAATTCCTTATAGTAAAGATTGGAGTTTCGGGCTTAGTGTTATGAGACTTGCTGTTGACGGTATTTATGATACAAGGGATGCTTTAATTGATTATAACGGGGACGGTACATTAGATCATCCGAAAGACAGACTTGATTACTCAAAAATTACTGAATTCAGTAACCAGGATTGGGCATTCTATTTAACAGGTGCAAAAATTCACTCCGATAAACTTCTGCTGGGTGCAAACATCAAGATCATTCACAGAAAAATAGCAGAGTTCAGCGCTACCGGAATAGGATTTGATATTGGAGCAATTTATTTTCTAACCGAGCAATTAGCACTGGGAGCAAATATACAAGATGTTACGACAACGTTGGTTGCATGGAGTACAGGAAGAAACGAACTGATTAGTCCGACTTTGAAAGTAGGTTCAGCATACAAATTGGATTTCCTGGGTGGGACATTTACACCGGCGCTTGATTTGGACATCAGATTTGAAAACAGGAGATTTGCTTCACAATTCAACATTGGTGCTGTAAGTTTCGACCCCCATATCGGCTTAGAGTATAACTTTAAAAATATATTTGCAATTAGAGGTGGTTATAACGA
This sequence comes from Ignavibacteriaceae bacterium, assembly GCA_036795455.1. Taxonomy (GTDB): domain Bacteria; phylum Bacteroidota; class Ignavibacteria; order Ignavibacteriales; family Ignavibacteriaceae; genus DAIRET01. The sequence continues at coordinate 1,456 of DAIRET010000051.1, read as the reverse complement.
TGTAAAACAATTTACACTGGGAGCCGGAATAAAACTGCCGAAATTGAATATCGACTACAGCTTCGCAAGATTTAATATGTCCGAGGAAGATAGGTTACCGGACACGCACAGAATATCTGTAATATTAACTCTTGAAGAACCAAGGTTTATGAGAAGTGGAAGTTAATTCTGTTTAGCCTTAGATTTAATAGCTTCGTTGATTGAACTAATTAACGCTTGATTCGGTATTGGTTTTGTTAAAAAGACGTCTGCGCCTGCATTAATTGCATTCTCTTTATCCCTATAGAACGCATGGGCAGTAAGACAAATAATCGGAGCATCTTTATAAGTATCCGACTGACGTAATTCACGAATTAATTGCAGACCGTTCTTCTTCCCTTTAAGAGAAATATCCATTATAACAACATCATATTTCTCTTCCTGCAGTTCTTGATACATTTGCTCAGCCGAATCACAAAGCACAATATAGAAGCTTCTTTTTAATAAGAATTCAAGGAACCTCTGGTTGTCAAAATCATCTTCAACAATAAGTAATTTTAGCTTATCAGCATCCACCGTGTTAACCATTACTTTATCACTTTTGTTTAAAAATTACCGAAAATGTAGTCCCTTTGTTTTTTTCGCTTACATAGGAAACTGTTGCATTAAGCATGTTACAAAGATTTTTTACAAGTGCTAATCCTAAACCCATGCCGTCAAACGGACGATTGTACCCCATTTCTTCCTGCGAAAAAGGCTTGTAGATTCTGTCCCGGTATTCTTCCGAAATTCCAATCCCGGTATCTTCAACATCAACCATAAAATTACCTTCTTCATCGAATCTCGTTCTAATTGTAACCCCTCCCTTAACTGTATATTTGATTGCATTATCAATCAAGTTCTGAATTATAAGCTCGAATGAATAGTTGTCCGTAGCTATTACAGCATTTTCAGCTTTATCTTCAAATACTATCGAAAGACCCTTTTCTTTTGCTGCTGGTATAAAATCAAGAAGCAATTTATTAATTGCTTCCGTTACATTCAATCTTTGGCTATTTACAATGTAATCGCCTGTTAGGATACGCGACATGTTCAAAGTTAAGTCAATCGTACGATAGATTCTTTTCCCGCTGTTTTGTATCGATTTAAAAGCATAGTCGAGATTACTGTTTGAACCGTTAATCTCTTCTCTTACTAATTCACTGAATCCCAAAAGTGCCATTAACGGAGAACGGATTTCGTGAGAAACCTGTAAAAGGAAATTTGTTTTAAGTTCTTCCGACTCTTCTGCTTTCTTTAAAGCTTTGTTAAGATTTTCTTCCACTTTTTTCAGCTCGGTAATATCGGTGCAATACACCTGCCCGAAATTAAGCCCGGAAAATCCTTGAACAGTAAGCCTATAGGTCTTTCCGGCAATCGCCGTTATAATTTGATGTGTCTCCCCATTTGCTATACATCTTTGAATAGAAATATCTTT
>DAIRET010000242.1:0-3499 GCA_036795455.1 Ignavibacteriaceae bacterium | reverse complement strand
GTTGACATCACTTTAACACTGTTCGGACCGGAAACAACCGGCTCGATTGATGTAAGGTCAATCACAATTTCTTTTGCATAATAAGCGTCTTTATCTGCCTGAGGAATATTCTTCTCAAGTTCTTCAATTCTTTTGCTATTTATTCTTGGATGAATTCCATTGCTATCTGCATCCGAAGGAACTCCTTCTAAACCTCTTTTAGAAATAAATTCCGCTCTCGCTTTCAACCAATCGATTGTTGTATTATCGATTGGAAAAACACCTGCAAGAGCTCCCCATTCGGTTGTCATATTTGCAATTGCAAGTCTTTCATCAATTGATAAAGATGCGACACCATCGCCTGTAAATTCAATCGCGTGATTAAGTACTTCGTCTTTATTAAAAAATCCGCAGAGTGCAATAATAACGTCTTTGCCTGTTACTCCGTTACGAAGTTTACCTTTCAATTCAACTTTAGCAATCGGTGGAACCTGCCACCATGTTCTGCCGGTTGCCCAAATAGCAGCAGCATCTGTACGTACTATTGGAGTGCCGAGACAACCTAATCCTCCATACATATTGGAGTGGCTGTCCGATGCAACCGCCATTGAACCGGGGAAAGCATACCCTTCTTCGCACATAATTTGGTGTCCGATCCCTCTTCCGGCGGGATAGAAATCCGCTCCCATAGCTTTTGAGAATTCTTCTATCTTTCTGTACTTCTCCAGGTTCTTTTCAGATTTATCCTGAACATTATGGTCGAGTGTATGGACAACCTGGCGGGGATTAAATAGTTTAGTCGCACCGATAGATTTGAATTTCGGAATAACCGCGCCGGTATTGTCGTGCGTCATTATATATGCGGGATTTATCGAAAGATAATCTCCTGAATGGACTTCATGTTCAGGCGATAATCCGACTGCAAATTTTTGAGCTATTTTTTCAATTAGTGTTTGTGCCATTTTTTCTCCTTCCGTCAACCAATAGCTAGAAGCTAAACGCTAGATGCTAGAAGTTTTCTCTTTTGATTTTAATTTTAATTTAATTGTTTTTATTAAAGCCGAGGACATCGCGAAGATGGTGTTTAATAAAGAATTCACTTCTTCGACATCATCATGCGAGCAGTATTGAATTCTAATTGCAATTTCAATTTGAGTATCTATTTCAACTATCGAAGACCTGGCCACTTCTAAGAATCTAATCTTTTCGTTTGGCGAAGTTCTTGACAATCCCTCAGCTATATTAGATACTACAGAAACAGAAGCTCTTCTTAATTGATTCGTTAGTCCAAATTGTTCCTCTTTCGGGAAGGATGCAGTCAACAAATAAATACTTTCAACAAGGTTAATTCCATTCTTCCATATTTCAAGTTTTTTATGACTTAAATCCATTTTAGGTTCCGAATGAACTTAACACTTCTGGCCTCTTGCTTCTCGCTTCTAGCTTGATCACGCTTTAAACGGTTCAAACGATACAAAGTCTGCATGATGGACAATAATTCCTTCAACAGTACGCTTACCGAGGTCTCCTTCTTTGGAATGATAAGCAATCATGTGCAAAACTTCCGGCGGTAAACCGAATCTATCTGCCAATGCAACACCGCTGAAAGGATGTCGAAGTAATTTCCCTGCATGACTTGTAGTTAATTTCCCGTCAACTTTATCATACTCAATCAGTTTGCCAACGTCAATTAGAATTGCCCCGGAAATAAGCATATCCATATCGATTTTAATTTCATCACCGAAGTTCTCTTTCATTCTTTTAGCAATATCCACGCAAAGCTGAACGCACGTACGCTTGTGGTTCATAAACGAAACTTTACAGTCCTTAATTAAAAGTGAAAAAGGAATTACTTCAAGGTCTTCCGGTGTTAGAACGCTGTTCTCAATTGCATAAACCCAGCAGTCGAGCGTTTTATTTCTTAACTCCTCGTTTTGAATCCAATTAATTTCTGGCCAAATTTTTAATACTTTTTCTTTCATTTTTGCTCCATAGTTTAGTTATAAATTCAAGTTGTTGCTAATCCCGGTTTACGCAGCTTACGTGTTTCTACAATTTGCATAATGACATCGGCAAAGGTTTTAAGAAGAAGGAATAGAATTAGTGCTTCTGCGTAATTAAGGAGAAGTGCTAAGATTAAAATTATATGCATCGGTACTATCCTGGCGTATGGTAAAAGCATCATTGTCCCGATGTTCGGTTTATCTATAAGTCTATCTTTATTTGAGATGAAACTATAAATATGATTTCCAAGGAAAATAAAACACCCAATTGATATACCTATAAAATCAGAAGTGGATAGGCTTATTATAAAACCATCCGTTTGTTCAGTAAAACTTAAAACGGTAAAAATTATCAGAAAGAATAGATAGACAGCATGGAAAATTCCGTAGTGCATACAGAAAAATTTCGCTGCTTCTTTTTTTGTTTTTTCGTCGGCTTTAGCTTTTACCCCGTTTATACTAAGCTGCCCGACAGTAAAATTTTTTAGGGTGGAGATTTCAATATAGTTGATCACGCCAATCACAATGCTCTGGAACCAGTATATCCACAGTAAAGCCATAAAATTCCACTGCTCTATATAAGCAATCAGAATAGTAGCCAGATTAGAGAGTATAAGAAAAATTACTGCTTTATCTGTTAATATTGATTTATTAATTACTGAACTCATATGAAAATTGGTCATTGTTTCATGTACGGGAGGGATTGCCATATTAGCTGTATATCAAATATCTTTATACACATTTAATATTCCCTCCTAAACTTGATGATAAATGAAAATCTTATACAATTGATGTGTTAAAATAAGAGAATCTATTGAGATTTTGAAAGGAAATAGTAATACCGAATACTGAATTTTTCTTGTGCCCGTTAAAAGGTCTTTTCCCTACAAGGAAAACTTTTAATGCAAAACCTTTCCACTCATTTTTATATTCTTATAAAAACAAAGGTGCTCCCGGACCAAGCGGTAATCCTAAAAGTATCCAGATTATCAACAAAACACTCCATCCAATCAAAAAAATGAAGGAATAAGGCAGCATAGTTGCTACAATTGTTCCTATCCCTGCATTTTTATCGTACTGCTGGAAGAAAGCAACAACAAGAGCAAAATAAGACATCATTGGAGAAATTATATTTGTTACGCTATCTCCAACACGGTAAGTAACCTGAACTAATTCCGGGGAATACCCGAGAAGCATAAACATCGGGATAAAAACCGGTGCCATGATTGCCCATTTTGCTGATGCGCTTCCCATAAATAGATTGATAACCGCACTTACCAGTACAAATCCCAGAATCAACGGAATGTCTCCAAGCCCGGATGATTTTAACAGGTGCGCCCCTTCGATTGCGACTATCATCCCTAAGTTAGTCCAATTGAAAAAAGCTACAAATTGTGCAGCAAAAAAAGTAAGTACTATATATGTCCCGAGGGTCTGCATTGATTTTGACATCCCTTTCACAATGTCCTTCTCGCTTTTAATTGTCTTAGCTCCAATTCCGAATGCGATACCAGTTG
>DAIRET010000241.1:0-3513 GCA_036795455.1 Ignavibacteriaceae bacterium | reverse complement strand
CCGTGAGGAGATGGTAAAAGCAGAAGATTGCGGAGATTACTACAGAATCCCTGCTGATACTCGCGACCTTAATTATAATAAGTTTTTTACAGAAGGGGAATCAAAAATATTTCAAGCAGAGGAATATACTTCACATAATACTAAGCAGTTGAACCTCGAAGAGACGAAAGAACTGCTTCTTAAGCTGCGTTTTATTCGTGAGGATGTACTCGGCGATAAGATGGAAAAGGTTTATGCACCGTGAAGGTGAATGTTTGTGGTTAATAGTGAGTGGTTAAGGGTGAATAGTGAGTGGTGAAACGTGAATCGAATGAGGGAAGGATTTTATGGATCATAAAGAACTTGACGTTGGAAAGAATCTTTAATTTTGGTTGAATATGTTTATAGATTAACAAAATCTCTTCCGAAAGATGAATTATTTAATTTGACAAACCAGATGCGTAGAGCGGCTGTTTCGGTTCCGAGTATTATATCGGAAGAGTGTGCAAGAAAGTCTGATAAGGAAGACCTTAATTTCTGTTTCATATCACTTGGATCTTAGGCGGAAATTGAAACTCAACTGATAATAGTAAATAGAATTTATAATATTGATATAACAAAAGAATTAAATCAAACTGAAAAGACAAAGAAAATTTTACTCGGTTTTATCCGTTACATCAAATCAAAGAAAACATGACCCCAAATAATCACGACTCACGACTCACGACTCACGATTCACCAATAAGAATTGGTATTACAGGTCAAGCGGGATTTATCGGGACGCATCTGTTCAATTATCTCGGATTGAAAAAAGATGTGGAACGAATTCCTTTTGCTGATGAGTATTTTTCTGATAAAACAAAACTGGATGAGTTCGTTACTCAATGCGATGTAATCGTCCATCTTGCAGCAAAGAATAGACATGGTGACCCGCAAGTAATTTATGACACAAATATTAAATTAGTCCGTGATTTAATCGATTCTTGCATTAAGACAAATAGTAAACCGCACATACTATTTTCATCCTCTACTCAAGAGGAACGTGATAATCTTTATGGTAAATCGAAAAAAGAAGGAAGGTTGCTGTTCGAAAAATGGGCTTTGGAGAATAATACCCGGTTTACCGGACTGGTAATTCCAAACGTTTTCGGACCTTTTGGGAATCCTTATTATAATTCGGTAATCGCTACTTTCAGTCACCAGCTTACACATAATGAAGAGCCGAAGATTGAAATTGACGGAGAACTTAAGTTAATTTATATAAATGAGCTAGTTGATGAGTTTTGGAAAAAGATTGATAGCACAAGTGGAAAGGTGGAACAGTGGAAAGGTGGAAGGGTTGAGAAGTATGAGGTTCCTTTTACTTACGAAATAAAAGTTTCGGAATTATTAAGATTACTAAAAACGTATAAAGATCTCTATTTTGAAAAAGGAATTATACCTGTTTTTAATAATAAATTTGAAATAAACTTATTCAATACATTTCGGTGCTATTTCCCTATAGAAAAATATCCGTTTCCACTTAAAGAAAATATTGATGAAAGAGGTTCTTTTGTTGAAATTATTAGAACAAATACTTCGGGGCAGTATTCCTATTCGACAACAAAACCGGGAATAACAAGAGGTAACCACTTTCACACTAGAAAAATTGAGAGATTTGCAGTAATCAAAGGTAAAGCAAAAATAGAAATTAGGAAGATTGGAACAGACGAAGTTATAAGTTATCTGCTCGAAGGAAAAAAACCGGCATTTGTTGATATGCCTATCTGGCACACGCATAATATAACAAATATCGGTGATGAGGAACTAATTACACTGTTCTGGATAAATGAACTGTATCACCCGGAGGATGCGGATACGTTTTTTGAGGAAGTGTAGTAAAGATAAAAGACAAAAGGGAAAAGACAAAAGGAAAACGGAGAGCTCGAATGGAAATCAAAAATTATGAAGATAATAAAAGAAATAAGTAAAGAATATGAATCAAGATTTAAATGACAGACTTTTTAATTTTGCTGTAAAATGTTTGAAATTTATCAAGAAATTATCAAATACACCGGAGTATAACATTATCCGTTATCAACTAGCAAAGAGTTCTACTTCGTCCGGTGCAAATTACGAAGAATCTCAAGCCGGTTCATCAAAAGCCGATTTTAGTAATAAAGTTCGGATATCCCTACGAGAAATGCGAGAATCGTATTACTGGTTGAGAATAATTTTCGCATTAGAAGAGAATGAGAATGATAATGAATTGGAATGGTTATTAAATGAGTCTGCAGAACTAAAAAAGATTTTGGGCTCAATTGTTCAAAAAACCAGAACAAAATAATTATGAAAACACTTTATATTTTTACTTTTATCTTCTATTTTGAATTAATTTTTTTCATCTGCCAAATTAACTTTTATCTTTATACTTTTATCTTTTTTCTTGGAATAAAATGACCAAACTCAAAGTAATGACCATCGTCGGCACACGCCCGGAGATTATACGCCTCTCACGGGTGATTGCCCTACTTGATGAAACTGTAAATCATATCCTTGTGCATACGGGACAAAATTATGATTACGAGTTGAATGAAATTTTCTTTAAAGAACTCGAAATAAGAAAACCGGATCATTTTATGAATGCCGATGTTAGTTCGCTCGGGGCTACAATCGGTGATATCTTCAAAAAATCTGAAGAAATACTTAAAAAAGAAAAACCGGACGCATTGTTAGTTTTGGGTGATACAAATTCATGTTTATCTGCTTATATGGCCAAACGAATGCATATCCCTATTTACCATATGGAAGCCGGAAATAGATGTTTTGATTTTAATGTCCCGGAAGAGATTAATAGAAGAGTGATAGACCATATCGCAGATTTTAATTTAGTTTATACAGAGCATGCAAGAAGACATTTATTGAGTGAAGGATTGCCTCATAGAAGCATATATTTAACAGGCTCTCCGATGAATGAAATATTGAACCATTATCTCCCCAAAATAGAAAAATCCGATATACTTAAGCGATTATCGCTCAAAGCCGAAGACTATTTTCTCGTATCCATACACAGAGAAGAAAATGTTGATAATCCAGAAAATTTAAAGATACTCCTAGATACACTTAATGAAATTGCAACTATTTACAAAAAAAGATTAATTATTTCAACTCATCCGAGAACTAGGAAGAGAATTGAGGAGTTGGGGCGGCTAGCGGTCAGTGGAAAGGAAACGGAAGTATCTCCTAACCATTCACGATTCACGATTCACCATTCACTAGAATTCCTAAAGCCCTTCGGTTTCTTTGATTACAACAAGCTGCAAATGAATGCTCTGTGCGTTCTGTCAGACAGCGGAACAATAAATGAAGAATCTTCAATTCTTAATTTTACGGCAATTACTGTTAGAAACTCTATGGAAAGGCCTGAAGGTTTAGATACGGGTTCTATAATTCTTACAGGGTTAAATACACAAATTATTATAGATTCGATTCGTTTAGCTCTTTATGAAAAAGAAAAAGGGAGACAAGGTAGAAGTGGATACTCCGAATGGAAAA
>DAIRET010000240.1:0-3548 GCA_036795455.1 Ignavibacteriaceae bacterium | reverse complement strand
TCAACAAATCCCCAGCAGTTCCCGTCCGCATCGATTTTAAGTGTAGCCAGTCTTCCGCCGATTTTCTCCATTGGAAAAACTTTTTGTTCTTTTCTGTTTTTGAAGAAAAGTTCCCCGGTTCTATAAGAAACCCAAAGAGCATCATTTCTTGTTGTAAATGAAAGAACTCTTTTACTACGGCTATCGTGTATAGGAATGAAATTAATTCTTTCACCCCGTTGCTCTACTTTATATATCGTTTCCTGGTCGGAGAAATAGATATTTTCTTTTTCATCTGCAATCAGATTAAGAATAAAATTACTTCCGGTTGTGGACAATTTAGATGTAAACTCTGCTTTTCTAAATAGTGTTTTTTTTAATAAAGTAAGCCCCTCATCGGTACACATCCATATTCCATTCTCTCTATCTATGAAAATATTATTAACTGCAATTGAGGGTAATTCATCTAAATTACTTAACATACCTTCCGACGGTTTCCAAATAAAAGCACCATGGTTCCAGGTTCCAAGTAAATAGTTCCCCTCTGAATTCTTATAGAATGACGAAACCTCTTTTAATTCTAATATATGCTTTGATATTAACTTGTTAAAACCGTCATTGTATTTAATGACTTCAAGTCCATAGCTTGTACCAATTGTGATTTCATGATCGCCAGAAATAGTAAGTTGATTTATATAATTCTGAGGTAATGTTGATTTGTACTGTAGTTCAATGAACCGATCATTTTCTTTATCATACTTAAAAAGAAATCCTTTCCACGAAGCGAGTATGATGTTGCCGTCTGCATCTTCTGCAAGTAAAAAAGAACGGAAATAACTGTCGGTATGGTATCTTACAGGGAATGAATATTTTTTTGTTTCATTCTTACTTAACCGGGTTATTCCATTTACATCGCTTATCCATAGCGCTCCATCTTTGGTTTCAAATATACTTTTCGGATAATAGAGTGCCGTATCCGAAATTGCGGGATAACTGTTTAATAACTTCTCGTAGTAATATTTGTTCCTCCCTTTTTTGATATGTCCCATCCCCTGGTCTGTAATAACCAGAATCCTTCCGTCGGATGTTTTGAATAAATATTTAACAAAAATTGAAGGGAAGCTTTTATCTTGCAGAGAAATGAATTCTCTCCCGTTATAAATAGATAAACCCGCATCGGTTCCAACCCATATGGCACCGTTTGAATCCTGCACAACTGTTTTAACAAGATTACTTGGCAATCCCATTTCATCGTTGTATGGAAAAAAGCCATATGCTTGCGGTACTGCTTCTGAAGGAAGCAATAAAACAAAGAATATAAAGAAACACAGCCAACGGGAACTAATCAAATTTTTCTCTCTCTACTTTTACTAATCCGATCAATTCGAGAAAGAATTGACCTTGCTCTCAATTAATAAGAATATTGATGCGTAAAGAAAGAAAAAATAATGAAAAATCAAAAGGAAAAAACATTTTTATTAGAATAGGGATTGTTTTTAACCCATAAAACCACAATTATGAAAAACTGCATGAGGATTCTGAATTCAAGAGTTCATAATCCTTCCAACAGCGAATTTCAGATTTTTATTTATCAGTATTTCTTTCCTATTTTCAATTGGAGTTCTCTTTAGGTGATTCATTCCGTGCCCGGTTAAAACATAGATTCCGGTTGCATTCATTCTTGTCGCAAATTCAACATCGGAGAGATGATCTCCGACTGCAAAGGATTTTTCAGGAATAATTCCGAATTCTTTTACAGCTTCATTAAAAAAGAATGAAGCGGGTTTCCTGCATTGACAATTATCTTCCTTTCTATGGGGACAACAGTACACCTTTTGAATTCTTATCCCTTCTTTATTCAATTCACTTAAAATAAATCTGTGGACATTATCCACCTGTTCTTGTGTAAGATATCCCCCTCCTATTCCGGGTTGATTAGTAATTAAAAAAAGAGTGTATTCTTTTTGAAGTTTACGTAACGATTCAAATGTGAAAGGATAAAATTCAACTTGTTTAATATCTCCGATATTCCCTTTATCTTTAATTATTGTTCCATCCCTGTCAAGAAATACTGCTTTTTTCATCAATTCCTTTCGCTGATTAAATAAAGTCGGTTATCTTCAACTTTATACAACATCGGTACAGTAACTATTTTCGGGTAGCGGCTTCTTAACCTCACTGATTCACTTAAAATAAAATCGATCTCATTTCCTATTTCGAATAAAGGAGCAAAATGAAGGAAGTGCTGTTCTGCCCATTCCTGTTCCCAACCTGCATTTTCGATCAGTCCGTTTATAAATTGTTCCTTCCTGGATGTAAGGTTAACCATAGCACAGTTATTATGCCCTATTAATGCTATGAACTTAACTCCGCCTACAGCAATGGCATAAGATACTTTGAATTCGCTGTACCGCAGGTTTGCACCCCCTGCACGAATAATATAAGCAAATTTATCCGGTATACTTAACTGGTTACGGTTATCCATGCACATTCCTATTAATATTTTTGCATTTGAATAAGTGTCCATGTGATGTTTCAAGTTATGGTAACTCAAAAGTTTTTCAACCGGTGTATCCCGGTATTGTTCCGGTATATCTTCTAATTTGTTTATTGAAATCAGTCTATTCATTATTAATGCCTATCCAAAATTCATTGTTCAAATTTACAATTTCGTTATCAATTCTTCGGTTTTTACAGAAAGAAAAAAACACAGGAACAACCAAAAAACTTAACATCAAAATAATTTTGTATTTTGCTTCCATTGTTTTATAATAGACCCCTGGTTTTTTACTGAATAAGGGACTTATAACTGTAATGCCCGGTTAATTCCTATTTAATTATTACAACACTAAATTCTTAAAACTAGTTTAAGAGGAAAGAAAATCATTCAGAATAACAATAACGCTCTTGGTATTTGTGTTGGAGCTTCAACTATTTCGTATGTTATTACGAAAAAGAATTCACACCGGGTTGAAGTAAAAACTTCAAAGGTAATTCCTCATAACGGGAACCCGGCTTCAATTATTAGCACAATTTGTCAACAATATCTGCCCGCAAATCTTGTTGTAACTGGAAGAAAATTCCGCACTCTACTAAATACCGTTTCAATTTCCGAACCGGAAGCAATAGAATTATCGTTGGAGTATTTGCAGAGTAATGCGGATTTAGTTATCAGTGCCGGTGGTGAAAATTTTGTCGTTTATCTTCTTGATAAAAATAAGAAAATCGCAAAAGCAGTTACCGGGAATAAATGCGCCTCGGGAACAGGTGAGTTTTTTCTTCAACAAATCAAAAGGATGAATTTACCCATCGAAGAAGCTATTGAACTCGGCGTTTCAGGTTCACCTTACAGCATTTCCGGGAGATGCTCTGTTTTTTGCAAATCGGATTGCACACACGCTTTAAATAAAGGAGTATCGAAAAACAACGTTGTTGCCGGACTTTCAAGAATGATGGCTCAGAAAATTATTGAACTAACTTCTAAAATCCCTCACAAAAACGCTCTGTTAATTGGAGGTGTATCGCGTAACAAAGCTGTTCTTAAATTCTTACGGGAAAATTTATATAAC
>DAIRET010000239.1:0-3561 GCA_036795455.1 Ignavibacteriaceae bacterium | reverse complement strand
CCAAACGGGAACACATCTCAGCAAAATCACTCAGACACCGCAGATGTTGGAGAAGGATGGAAACAACAGTTTTTATCCCATCAGCTCAACACAGTTTTAAATTCTTTATCTTATTCTTTCTCGTATTCTTACTCTAAAAAAACCGTGGTTACACACGCTTAGAAGATAAAGATAAAGAGTATGATAAAGAGAAAGAAAATGTTCCAATAAGTTCAATTAATGGAAAGGGTAGAATAAAATAACAATGTTTTTCAGCCACGAAAACACTAAAACACGAAATCTTCATAAAACTTCAGTCATCCATCGAAAATTGCTTAAAAACCCAGTATTTCATTAAAATACCGTCGTTCCAAGTGAAGTCATTCTCAAAAAAGGCGAGAACAATCTCGTTCCAAATGAAGTCATCCTCAAAAAAAGCGAGAACAATCTCGTTCCAAATGAAGCCATTCTCAAAAAAAGTGAGAACAATCTCGTTCCAAATGAAGTCATTCTCAAAAAAAGCGAGAACAACCTCGTTCCAAGTGAAGTCATTCTCAAAAAAAGTGAGAACAATCTCGTTCCAAATGAAGTCATCCTCAAAAAAAGTGAGAACAATCTCGTTCCAAATGAAGTCATCCTCAAAAAAAGCGAGAACAACCTCGTTTCAGGTGAAGTCATCCTCAAAAAAAGTGAGAATAATCCTGTTTCAAACGAGGTTATACTCAAATAAAGCGAGAACAACTTCGTTTCAGATTAGGTCATCCTCGAAAAAAAAGAATGAGAATTCTGTTAAAAAGAGAAAGACCCAATATTAAACATCACGTTTTCTGTAATTATCTTTTCCATCTGTTATTAACCTGATTATTATCAGGTATATTTTCACTCCCAAGTGTAATTGATTCGATTTCCTTACCGGATTTAACTTTGATTATAACCTCTCTTTTTCCATCTTCCCATACAGCAAGGGATTTGAATTCCTTTATCGTATCGCCGTCAACAGTAATTAACTCAAGTGCAATCGGAACCGGCATATTGCCTGCTTTTTCAATTCCGATTTCTACTCCATTCGGAAGCTGCTTTACATCTTTTATTGCAAGGTCGGGATAACCCTGGTCAAAGTACCATGCCCGCCAAAACCAATTCAAATCTTTACCGGACACATCATTAAACGTATTGAAAAAGTCGTATGGAGTAGGGTGTTTGCCTTTCCATCTTTCAATGAACTCAATCAAATGCTTTTTGAAAGCTTCTTTCCCCAATAGATCTGAAAGCATTTCAAATGCTACGGAAGATTTGTAATAAGTAAGTATCTCGAACCCGGTTCCTCTGGATGCAGAAGTCGGTATAATTAATGGGAAATCGATTTCACGTCCGGCAATTAATGAATAACCTCTTGCAGCTCTCGGTCTATGATCAAAAGGTTCAAAATGAAATTGAATATCGCACGGCAGCATGTATGCCATACCTTCATCAAGCCAAGAATTCTTATGCTCGTTTGTTGCAACATAAAAGGGGAAGAATGTGTGCGTCATTTCATGCACAGTAACATAAATATCCGTAACTCTATCATTGAAATTACCGTCGTTCACAATCATTGGAAATTCCATTCCACCGTCCCCGTTGAATATTGTCATTTGAGGATACGGATAAGGTACACCCGGAAGCATTTCTTCAAAAAGTACTATTGTTTTGCGGGCTATGCCTGTTACTTCATAAAAGAATTTGGAATCGGGATTATATGCAGATTGAACTAAAATCCTTTTACCTGTACCATTTTTAATACTTGCAGCGTCCCATAAGTAATGGTCGCTAACTCCGAAAGCAAAATCGGTCACATATTCGGCAGTGTACATAAAAGTAGTAAACCCATTTTTTGATTCAAAGATTTTCTTTCCGCTTAAATCATCTTTAGTAATGATGTTAATAACCGAATCGGAGACTAAAGCGTTTTTATATCTTTTCAAATATTTGTCGGTTAAAACTTGGTTAGCATTGCTTAAAGTACCGGTAGCCCAAATGCCGAAACCGGCTGGTACTTTTATTTGAACTTCATAATTAGCATACTCACTATAGAATTCCTGTTCGGCGTTATAGTTGTGCATATCCCATCCGTTGATATCATCGTAAACAGCAATTTTAGGGTACCAATAACCTACAAAGAAAGTAGTTGAGTCGTAAGTTCCGATACGTAAATTAGTTCCCGACGGAATTGTAAAATTCCAATCGATAGAGAAAGATGTGTTTTTATTCGGGGGCAGCGGTTCATTTAATTGGACGATCATATTCGTCCCGTTGATGTTTACTTTTTTCTCATCCGGTTTAAGGGAGATAATCACATTATTATTTTTTAATGAAGTAATAATCATCCCTTCGGTTATAGTTTCAGGAGTCAATTGGTAGTTTCTTGCGGCGCCGGTTTGGTAAAGGTTTTGGTACAACTTGATAACAACTCTTTTGAGCGTGTCCTGGCTATTGTTGTAGAAAGTAATTGATTCGCTCCCGGTTAGCAATCTTGTTTTAGGCTCAATTGAAGCAGTTATCGAGTATTCTACGAAATTTTGCCAGTAATAAGGACCCGGTTTACCGTTTTCGGAACGGGTTTGTTTTCCGTACGCCTGTTTATACTCTTTAGGCATGTAGAGTTTCGTTTGTCCGTAAAGATTAATAAAAATCATACAGTCAACAATCAAACAGAGAAGAATAGTTTTTTTCATCCAGTACTCCAAATATTTTGAATGCTAACATATTGCGGTAGGAATACGGATACAAAACTTTTTAGACAACCGTTATTATTATTTGATTAGCGGTAGAGAAAATTTAGTTTCCGCTATGATTAGTCTCTCCCGTTGTTTATTTTTTACTGTCAAAAAAAATATTTCTGGTTATGAAAAAATATACTCTTACTATTGTTACAATATCATTCGTAGTTTTTATGAATTTAATTAATGCACAAACCAAAGTTGATTATGCTGAAATAGCTGAAAAAATCCATTCTGAAATTATTACCATCGATACACATGTTGATACCCCTTTGAGAATGGTTAGGGGAATGGATATTACTAAAAGGAATGACGGGAAAAAAGACGGGAGTAAACTTGACTTCCCCCGTATGAAAGAAGGAAAACTTGATGCCGTTTTCTTTGCTGTTTATGTAGGACAGGGAAAACGTGATGATGAAGGGAATTCCAAAGCATATAAAAGAGCAATTGAATTGTTTGATGTTATTGACTCGGTAATGTCTGCAAATAAACATGTTGCAGAAATTGCATTAACACCAAAAGATGCGGTTAGAATAAAAAGTGAGAATAAACTTGCTATCTACCTCGGTGTTGAAAACGGTTACCCGCTTGGTAAGGATATCTCATTAATAAAGAAATTTTACGATATGGGGGCAAGGTATATTACGCTTTCACACACAAAAAATAATGACATTTGTGATTCATCAACAGACCCTGAAGGACCGGAACATAACGGCTTAAGTGATTTCGGTAAGGAAGTGGTTAAGGAAATGAATAAAATCGGGATGATAATAGATGTTTCCCATATTTCGGATAAAGCTATCGAGGATGTCCTTAAATTTTC
>DAIRET010000238.1:0-3564 GCA_036795455.1 Ignavibacteriaceae bacterium | reverse complement strand
ATGCTCCTTCAGCAACACTTCTTGGTTCATCAAACTATACGGAAGTAAAGAGCATTGCAATTCATCCTAAAACAAAGATTATGTATGGTTTGCTTACAGGTGAAACTGAAGGAACTCTGTTAAGAGTCAATGCAACCGAAGGTGATGCATATAAGTCGTTTACTTTACCGATACAAAATCCGCTATCTCTTGCTTTCGATACTTCCGGAGTATTGTACGTTTGTACAAGAATCGGAATGGTATATACTATAGATATTGAAGAGCAGTCAGTTGATTCTGTAGTAAAAGCAAATGCAGGGTTATCCGCTATAACTTTTGAACCGCAGACCAATCAAATGTGGGGTGCTGTTTACAGACCGATTGGAACTCCAAAAGATAGAATTGTTACAGTTAATCTTGTAACAGGTGATACAACAAGAATTGGTGAGACAGGATTTGGAGTAGTAGTGAATGATCTTGAATTTAACCAATCTGGAACCCTTTATGCAATTAAAGGAAGCGCCGTTCAACCTTCGGACTTATTTACTATAGATAAAGAAACAGCGGTTGGAACTTTAATCGGCTCGCTTGGAGTAAACAATATTACTTCGCTTGCATTTAGCCCGGTTACTACTTCGGCTAAAGAGATTAAAACCGGAATACCATCGCAGTTTTCTTTAAGTCAGAATTATCCGAATCCATTCAACCCGAATACACAGATTGAGTATTCATTACCGGTGAATGCAAATGTAAGACTTGTGGTTTACAATATACTTGGTGAAGCTGTAAAGACACTCGTTAATACATACCAGCCAGCAGGTGTTTACACTGTTAATTGGAACTCGGATGACAATTCGGGAAGAAGATTGACAAGCGGTATTTATTTCTATGAGATGAAAGCAAATACATCTAACGGGCAAGAATTCAATCAACTGAGGAAGATGATTCTTCTCAAGTAATTTAATTTAAGATTATTTTTAACCCCGCTGAATAAGCGGGGTTTTTATTTTTAAATTTTGTCTAAAGCTTTCTATAAACTAAGCTGATCCATTCATCCATCACCAGTTTTTCAACAAATTGAAATCCGATGGATTCATATTTATTATTAATATCTATTTCATCGTCAAGTAGTAAACCGGATAAAATAACTACGCCATTTTTCTTAGTTCTCATATGAATCTCTGAAGCGATATTAAGCAACACATTTTTTTGGATATTGGCAATTACTAAATCAAATTCTTTTACTTCAATCTGGTTTATTTCCGCTAATCTTATTTCAATTTGTGATGATAGAGAATTTATCTCTACGTTTTCTTCCCCATTGATCAAACAGAGTTCATCATTATCGAAACCGAGAGCATGAGAAGCGCCGAGTTTTACAGCGGTAATAGCAAGAATTCCGGTTCCTGTACCTGCATCCAAAACATCAATCCCTTTTTGAACATATCTTTCAAGCAGTTTAATTATTAATTTAGTTGTTTGGTGTTCCCCGGTACCGAAAGACATCTTCGGGTCAATCAGTATTACAAGTTCACCCGGAGCAGGTGTATAATCTCTAAATGTCGGTTTGATTGTAATGTTCTCAGTAACCTTAATTATATTTAATGACCGTTCCCACTCTTCATTCCAGTTTTTGTATTCGCAAATTTCAGTATCAATATTAAAACGTTCAATGATTCCCGATTCCTTGATTTGATTTAGAATTTCGTGAACTTCTTTAACATGGTTTTCATCATCATTTTCAAAATAGACAATGATCTTTCCGTCCTCTTCTTCAATACCGGAAGGATTCAAGTTCCATAACAATCCTGTAAGGATATCAATTGGAAGTGGTTCAGTCTTTAATACTGTCTTTAAATATTTTTTCATTCTTCTTCTTTCATTTTTTCAGCGTAAAAATATCAAACTCTTATAAATATTCATGCTTTCAGTGTATAAATATGGGATACGTCTAAGAAAAATCTTTTATATAAAAAAAACACCGTCTAAAAAAAGACGGTGTTTTTTAAGGAGGATATATGTTCATATATCCAGGGGAAACTAATGAGGATTAGAGACCGAATTTGTAAAGTGCAGTAACTCCGAGATAACTTGCATCAGTTGCAAATGTTCCGTATTTAGCTGAGATATCAAATTGTCCCATATCATAACCAACACCAATTGCGTAACCAAATTCGGTTTCATTCAATGTCTGTTCTGGAGTGGTAACTGTTGCTCCAAAGAAAGTGTAGGTCGTAGCTGGGATTTTGTAAGATACCATATTTAATCCAGCTTGAACTGTTCCGTAAATATTCTGTGCAAAGAAATATTTACCGCCAACCATTATTGGAATAATAGACCAATCACCCATCTTAATACCACTTACATCTTTTCCGGAGAAAAGTGTATAACCGGTAGTGAGAGTACCAACAAGTTTGTCACCCATATTGTATTCACCTTGAACTGCTCCACCAAAACCGATACTTGTAATATCACCAAATGTTCCCATTGGTAATCCAACAAAAGCGCCGACTCCAAGTTTCATTTTGCTTTGAGCATTGGTCAATCCGGTCGTAAATAAAAATGCGACAAGAACTGCAAAAAAGATTGTTTTTTTCATGTTTTTTCCTTTATATGATTTATGATTTTAGTTTTTATTGTACTGTGATAGTAATATTTTTTACAATCTCAGCTATTAAGAAATAACTTTTCCCGCTAGCGGTAACCTCTGAATATCTATACTTTAATACTTGTAATAAGGCTTGTCCACTAATATTAGCAAGGTCAGAAGCAGATATTGTAAAAGAACCATTATCGGTCAATTCCTCAGCCGAAAAATAACCATTTCCGGTTGTACTTGCAAGAACAATCATAACTTTTGAATTAGTTCCTCCGCTCCATGTGACCTGTATACCGCTCGATTTAGTAACAGTTGCATTTGCAGCAGGTGCAGTAATGTTAAAACTTGATGGACTGTTTACACTACCCGTTAAAGAAGGGATTCCGTTTCCTCCGGCTACAGTCCAGTTATGTGCTGAACCGTTGAAACTAACATTAGATACAACCTGGGTTGGATTATTTGGATCGGGAACCATGTAGAAAGTTGATCCTTCCGAAGTTATTTTCCCAAGGACGTTGTTATTCACTTTTACTTCACCGGCATCAACACCGTTATCACCAAAAGTAGCAAAAGCCATTGTCATTGATACTGCGGGCATTCCTGGAATAGTTGCAACTTCATAAGAGATTGCAGCCATTACTCCGCCAGCATTTGCAGAGTCAGAGAATCCAGGCATAGGTTGTCCCGATTTATTACCACCGGTGTTGTTGTTACCACCGTTGGGAGATGTAGGGTCGTCATCTTTTTTACAGCCGGAAATAAGTGCTGCGATAACGAGAATCAAAATGAGTTTTGATTTTAGATGCATTGTTTTATTCCTTTTTGTTTGTGAATTCATTCGTATCCTTTAAGATATTAAGCGTCTTTGTATCGGCTAAAATGTATGTAACGTCTAATTTTTTACAAATACTTACAGCAGTATCGTAATCTGTAGCCGTCATTATATTATAGCCCTCCGCCGAAAGAATTTTTCTTAACCTACGGAG
>DAIRET010000050.1:0-17650 GCA_036795455.1 Ignavibacteriaceae bacterium | reverse complement strand
ATAACTGCATACGAAGTATGCGGTTATTGCTCGTAGCCTTGTGCAAGCAACTCCGAAGGAGTTGAATTCATTCCAAATACTTTTCATCATACTCAATAAGAAAGTCTTTCAATAACTTTTTATATTCGTCAAGAAATGTAGTTTTCTGATGGTGTCTTTTTTGATTTTTTACATACTCTATCAAATTATCTTTTGCCTCAATTGAATATGTAAAAGCACCATAACCGGATTGCCAACCTTTAAAATTTGGAAAAAGATTCTCTTCCTTAATTTTCAGATTTGTTGATACCTTAATATCTTTTATTAAATCAGCTAAAGCAACGCTTGGATGAATAGATGTAAGAATGTGAATATGATTTGATGTGCCATTAATTTGATATAGATGACAATTTTTGTTTTTCAAAATGCCCCAGATATAGGAAAATAGTTCGTTTTCTTTTTCTTCAGTAATTACTTTTTCTCTATTCTTGGTAGAAAAAACTAATTGATAAAGTATCTGTGTGTAAGTTGACATACAACCTCCTTCAATCCCGTTGGGATTGTTCTTTTGTTCGGGTCTTTTTTCTATAAGTTTCACTTATAGTTATTCATCTTAAATCCCTTCGGGATTTATTTACTTTAGTACTACTGTACTGCGAAGCAGTGTAACTTCGATAACTGCATACGAAGTATGCGGTTATTACTTGTAGCCTTGTGCAAGCAACTCTGAAGGGAGTTGAAATCTTTGCCTATGTTCCTTCAATCCCGTTGGGATTGTTCTTTTGTTCGGGTTCTTTTTTCTATAAGTTTCACTTATAGTTATTCATCTTAAATCCCTTCGGGATTTTTTACTTTGGTACTATGTACTGTGAAGCAGTATAACTTCGATAACTGCATACGAAGTATGCGGTTATTGCTCGTAGCCTTGTGCAAGCAACTCCGTAAGGAGTTGAATTATTTTCATCGTAAAAGCATCATCTTCTTTGTAGACGCATAATTCCCGGTTGTAAGTTTGTATATGTACAATCCGCTCGAAAGATTTGTCCCGTTGAATTCTACTTTATAACCGCCTGCTTCCTGGTTCTTATTTACTAAAGTAATTACTTCTTTTCCCAGTATATCATATACTTTCAGAGTAACAAAACTATTCGAAGGCAATGAGTAGTTAATTACTGTAACCGGGTTGAACGGATTTGGGTAGTTTTGACCGAGTAAAAAATCATCTGTTCCTGGATTACTTACAAATACCGAGGAGGGTTCTCTTAAGTTATAGAAAATGTAATTACCGATATCCGTATCCCAGTTAGTAATTCCCATATCAAAATGATTTGTAATAACTTTTTTTACTGTAATTGTTGCACCTGAATCTGGTTGATTGGCTAAACTTATCCACCCGCTTTCAAGTTGATAACAAAACTCATCAAAACCGAGTGTGTCGGAATCCACTATAACGCTCAATATCTCTTGCAGCGGGGGGTTCGCGAGGTAGAACAATTTTCGAGTTCCGCTACAGACAAAAATTTCATCAACCTCTTTAATCTCTTTATTTGTTAAATCACCGCAGACAATTGCCTCGACAACACTATTTGTATTTGATGTTAACTGCGGTTGCAATGAGAATGATCCATTATCGTTAATATAAATTCTAAGTGGCTGCCACCATCCGCCTGTCAATAAATCTCTGAAACCGTCGTTATCAATATCAGCCAGCATTATTCCGGAACCATAACCGGAGAACGCTGATGTCCACGAAGGAGCTGTATTCATTACTCCCTGGTTATTAAAATAAATCTTGAATCTCCCATTGCCGCCAAGCTGACTATTATCGGAGATTGCTATATCCAAATAACCATCGTTATTCACATCGGAAACAAAAACAGAGTTAGCATATTTGCTTGCATCAGTAGAACTCCATGATGGTGTTGTTCCTATAGAATCGCCATAATTCTGATAGATTTGATTAGGGAAATTTTCATTAGCAAACACGAGGTCAAGGTCTCCGTCGTTATCAAAGTCCGCCCAGGTAACGTCATAGCTATAAAATGCATCACTGCTTTTCCATGAAGGTAGACTTTCAAGCATTCCGTTATTATTTAAATAAATGCGGAACTGTTCCGGTTCACTTGTATATGATTCCCCGGTTGCAACTGCAAGATCAAGTAATCCATCACCGTTAGCATCGCCGAATGAGCAGCTAAAGGAATAAAACAAATCTCCCGAAACCCAATCCGGCGTTGATGAAAGGATTCCATTGTTGTTGAGATAGAGTTTAACTTTTCCTTTTGAACCGAAACCGGAAGGACCGATATAAACTGAAACGGCAACATCAGGGAAGCCATCGCCGTTCACATCTCCAACCGATAAATGCCCGTGGTAATCAATATCGGATGATTCCCAATCGGGATCCGGTTTGAAATTTCCTTTCCCATCATTGTAATAAACAACAAGTTTTTGACGATGAATATCGTTTCCGTTTGCTACAATAAAATCAAGCCAGCCGTCTTTATTAATATCTGCAAAAGCCGCACCGGTAGATACGTTAAAAACATCGCTTGAAATCCAATCGGGAGACTGGCTAAACGGTACCTGTGAAACTGCTGTTACATTCAGCAAGACAGTCAACACTAAACAAATTTTTAGATGGATGGTTTTCATTTTATTTCTACTAATTAATAGTTATCTCAATAGCATCATTTTTTTGGTTGAAGTGAAACTGCCGGAAATCAACTTATAAACATACATTCCGCTGGAAAGATTACTTGCATCAAACGTAATCTCGTAAACACCGGTTTCTTTCCATTCATTATTTATTAATGAGGCAACTTCTCTTCCAAGAATATCAAAAACTTTTAGCGAAACAAATCCGTCAACAGGCAACTGGTAATTAATAACGGTTGTCGGATTAAAAGGATTCGGATAATTCTGTTCAAGCGAATATGTTGACACTCCGCTGAAATCAACTTCAACCGGCCCATAAATTCTGAACGTACCGTCAAAATCAACCTGTTTAAGACGGTAGTTTGTTCTTCCATTAACAGGTTTGTCGTCCGCAAAAGTGTAATTGACTTTTTCCGTTGAAGTCCCGGTTCCTTCAACAAATCCGATTGTATTCCAATTTACCAGGTCGGTTGCTCTCTGAATTTCAAATCCTTTGTTGTTCACTTCCGAAGCGGTTTCCCAATTAAGCTGTATGCGTTTATCGCTAACTTCTGTTGTGAAATTGACGAGTTCAACCGGGACAGCGGAGTAAACGAAAATACCTATATCATCAACATACCAGCCGTCCTTTTCGATTGACGTATCTGTACGGAGTTCAAATCTCAATTTAATCTGGCTGCCGCCGAATTGGGCAAGACTGATTTCTTCTTTAACCCAACCGTCTCTCAGATTATCATAAACCGGCATACCGGCAGGAGTTTGTTTACCGTTGCCCGATGCAGGTACAGTATAATTTCCTGTCAAAGGAATCCATGTTGTTCCGTTGTTAGATGATGCAAGAACAACACCGCAATCCCAATCGCTTTCGATTTCATATCTTGTCCAAAAACTTAATAAAGGATTTGAATAATTTGATAAATCAATTGGATTAGTTGTTGTTAAGGATACGGTTGCATTCGATACATAATTCCCGACCGGGCTGTCCGTATAAGAATTAGGTGCCGAATAAAAATATGTTGTAGTAGTTCCCCATTGCTTGGTGGCGGGGGAAGCTGCGACCGTCCAAATACTTGAAATATTATTAGTCGTATCCGCAAAGATGTATTCCGGTGTTCCGATTATAATCATAATAGTATCGCTACTCATTTCAATTCCGTTTGCAGATGTTTTTAATACAAGCGGAAGTTGTACCGAAATCGGAGCGAGGGCAGATATGTTAAACGATAGCGGAACAGGTACTGTGTATTCCGTTCTTGCGGGTAACGAGTCCAATGTAATTGTCCCGCTGTTGATACTGATATATTCACTTGGTGATGTAAACTGGCAAACAATATTGCTTGCAGTTGATAAACCTTTATTCTTAAGTTCAATATTCATCAACACATTGTTATCACCGGGATTAAAGTACTGTCTATCGAAAGAAACATTATTTGATTTTACAAATTCACCTGCAACCCAGGCGTAGTATAAATTAGGATAAAGGTTCTCGATTGCAAGCGGAAAAATACGGTTTTGCTGTGGCCAGAATCCGTCCGAGGAACCCCCGATTTCCGGCGTCATTGCAAAAATCTTTCCTCTTGTCGGGTCTCCGTCATAAAGAAAATCATCGCTGCCGCCGCGGGTGGAGTAATTAACTGTTTGTAAATCCGTGCCATAAACATAATTGTTATAAGCCGTCATGTCCCTTGCGAATTCTCTAAATGTAAGCGAGTCCGGAGTTTCTACTCCCAAGGCTCCGTAAGGATAAATTAAAAGGTTACTATAAGTGTGATAGAATAAGCTGTTTTTAATTTTTCTTCCGGCTGCAAAATCTTTAATGATTTGAGTTTCCGGTTCCGAGAAAGGAGCGCTACCTCTATATGTATCGCTTGAAGGAGAAGTACTTGAACCTCCGTTTGGGGCATTCCAGTAATCATAAGGACCGAAATTTCGATTTAGATCAACACCGTACGAACCTGAATTATTGCGTCTATTTTTTCTCCACATTCCGCCGCCGGATGGATTTGTTGTTCTGTTGTATTCATAACCATCTGGATTAATAACAGGTATGAAATAGAATTCTCGATTATTAACGAGAAACTGAACCGACGGATCGGTTGCATAATTTTCGAGCAAGTAATACATAAAGTAAATTACAGCCATCAACCCGGCTGGCTCTCTTGCATGGGTTAAAGCTGTATATAAAACTTCAGGTTCTTCTTCGTCAATATCGGGATTGTCGGAAATCTTTACCATGTAAACCGGTCTGTTTTCAATAGAATAACCGAGTACCTGCTTTGAAGTAATTAAGTTCGGATATTTAATTTTCATGCTATCCAGTTGAGTAATAACTTCGTTCAGTGTATAGTAACCACCCATAGAACCGTAACCGAATCCCTCTACATTATATTCAAGTTTACTTTGCATTCGTGTTTGTTCTTTTTCTGCATCGGTAAGCTGCGGTAGGTTACTATAGTATTCAAACCAATCATCGATTAAAATTTCAATTTTATAATTCAACATTGCAAGTTTTGAATACTCTTCATCACTAACAAAGAAAATTAACTCGTCGTTTTTAGTTAGTACCGAATGCTCAATATCGAAATCGAATTTTGCAAGTTCAGGTACATCTTTTTGCGGGTTATCTAAATATACTTTTACCTGTTTATAGCTCTGTCCTATTAGAATTGCGGATAATAATAAGGTTATCAATAAGACTTGAAATATTTTCATTCTTGTTCCGTTCTTTAATTATAAAATTGTCATTTAATTGAAATTGGACGGCAAAAATTAGCGATTTTTTTATTCATGCCAAATCAATTTCTCTTTTACCGGCTTTGCTTCTTTTTGTAATAGTAAAGATAAACCGGGGTTCCCAGTAGAATTAATCCGAGCGAGGCAATTATTCCCCCTGTAGGAAATGCCATAAAAGTACCGAAAGAGAAATAGAGTTGAATAAGAATTGCAAGTCCGCCCCAGAATTTCCATAGTTTTAGTTTAAAAGATGGTTTATACTCTTCCTTCTTTCTTAAAAAGAAAATCGAACCATAAATCAACCCGTTTTGAAGCGCATACGAAATTGTAAAATAACCGAGCATATCTTCGATTTCTCCCAGCGTAAACAATAGGATTGCCAAACCGGATTGGATGAATATTGAATAATGCGGAGTTAAATATTTCGGATGAAGTTTTCCGAATACTTCAAAGAATAAACCGTCGCGTGCCATTGCATATTCAAGACGCGGTTGAGCCATTATTACTGCATTTAACACTCCAAGCATCGAAATGAAAACCACAATAGCGAATACTCCGCCTGCTGCCCCGGAAAAAATACTCAAGTATTCAAACGGATTGATTATTCCCCCTTTTGCCGCTACTAATTTATCAAACGGTACAATAGCACTTGTGCATAATGTAATCAGAATATAGGCTATTATTACAAAAACAATTGAGCCGATAAGTGCCCTCGGTAAACTTTTATGCGGATTTTTTACTTCACCAGCCATGTACAAAATGTTTACGAATCCGGCATATGCCCAAAGTGTAGCGGCAATACCGGCATTGATTATTGTGAATAATGTCCGTTCTTCTTTTACTTCTGTTCCGATACCTAATGAAAGATTCCCTGAGTTTAAATAAAACAATCCGAAACCGACAATTGCAAACAACGGAAGTAATTTTGAAATAGTAAGAACTACCTGGAGGTTACCACCGGTTTTTACACTTCTATACTGAACAAATGCAAAAGTAAGAATAAGACATGCAGCAAATATTTTCGAATAAACCGGGTCGATTAAAGCCGGGAAAAAATAACTTAGTGCCGATGCAGCTACAAGCCCGATTATTGTTAAAGTCGGAGTGTCGCTTGTTAAAAATGCAGTCCATGTATATTGAAAAGCGAGAAAAGGAGAACCAGCTTTATAAATAAAATAGTACGGTCCACCCTGGTTAGGGTATGCAGTACCTAACTCCGCAAGAATCATTATTTGAGGTATCCATAATAATCCGCCGCCAAGCCATATTAGAATGCTGAGTAATGGACTACCGGTTATATCGGCAATTATCGGAATGTTCATAAATACACCCGAACCGATTACAGCTCCGACAATTAATGCCGATGTTTGAACAAGGTTTAATTCTCTTTTAGGGACAAGGTTTTCCATACTCATATAACTATTCTCTATTAATACTAAACAAATATAAAAAAAGTCTTACACGTATTGTTTTTAAAAATGGAAAAAAATCAACCGGCAACAGGGAATGTTATTGATATAAATCAAAAAAAATCTATCCTAACTAACAAATATTCTTTATATTGGGAGCGGTAAATTTAATCTAAAAAAAGAAAATTATTTACGGCATTAATGGATAAAAGAGAAACCGAATTCACTCTAAGCAAGATATTGAACCGGCTTATAGCCCTTCTCCCTTTAGGTTTAAAAGATAAAGTTAAAAACATTACATTTCCTGATTATACCAAGTTTACACTTTTATCTGTTCTAATCGGTGCAGTAGTTGGATTTGCAACTGTAATTTTCCACCATTCAATTGATTTTTTTAATAACATTTTTTTCGAGAGAACAGCGGGAGGATTATTTTTCCTTGGTGCTGCTGCAGTAATCACTTTGCCTGCTCTGGGGATGTTAATTCAAAGTTTAATGATTTCGTTTGCTCCCGAAATTGCGAAGAAGAGAGGTGTGCCAGAAGTAATTAAAGCGGTTTCAATGAGAGGCGGAAGAATACCTTTCAGAACCACAATATTCCATTTCTTTGCACCGGTAATTTGTATTGGTTCGGGAGGAACGGTTGGACCTGAGGGACCTGCCGCTCAATTAGGCGGCGGAGTTGCAAGTAAAATAGGGCAGGTTTTAGGATTATCCGATTCAAGAGCAAGAATGTTTACCGCTGTAGGTTCGGGCGCTGCAATTGCTGCTATCTTTAATACACCGATGGGAGGGATATTTTTTGCAATCGAAGTTGTTCTGCTGAATTATTTTCAGACTTCAACATTCTCGGCTTTGATATTATCCTCGGTTACCGCAAGTACAATTTCCAGAATCTTTCTCGGTGATGAATCGGTTTTCAGGTTTGGAATGCCGCATATCGGAAGTTACGAGTATTTGTACCTTTATGCAGTTCTCGGAATTTTAATAGGATTAACTTCGGTATTCTATATTAGGTATTCAAGTGCTATTGATGTAATAATAAAAAAGAAACTATTACATTATCTTCCGCGTTGGATTGTAATGACCGCTGCCGGTTTACTCGTTGGTGTTTCCGGTTATTTCTATAACGACATTTTCGGAATAGGTTATTCGGGTATAAATAATATTTTAAGTCATTCACTTACCTGGCAGGTTGTATTAATTTTACTAATCTTAAAATTTCTATTAGTTCCGATAGTTTTAAATACAGGTGGATTCGGAGGCACTTTTGCACCTTCGCTGTTTATGGGGGCTTGTTTCGGTTATTTATTCGTATTTGTATGTAACTATTTCCTGGGCTTCAACCTGGATTATACTACTTTTATTCTTGTGGGGATGGGGGCAATGCTTGGTGGAATTAATTCTATACCGATTGCAGCAATATTGATAATATTTGAAATGACAACTGATTATTCATTTATTCTACCTTTAATGCTTGCAGTGGTTTCAAGTACTATGATTGTTCAGATTTTTCTTAAGGACAGTGTTCATGTAAGACACTTACAGTTACAGGGTTACCGGGTTAAAAGAGAAGGGGAATCTTCAACCCTAAAATCAATTTCATTGGAGGACATCAATAAAAATGAAGCATTGATAATTCCGGAGAACACACCATTACCCAGGGTCGTAAAAATATTGATGGAAGCACAGGGAGATACTTTGTATTTAAAAAATAACGACGGTCTGCTTACCGGGGTTATAACAAGTTCACATTTAAAAGCTGTAATCCCCGAATATGAAAATCTTCGCGAGGTATGTGTTGCAAGCGATATTGCTTCCCAAAAGGTAATCAAAGTTTCTAACAGCGACGATCTCGATTACGTTATGAAACTTTTTGAGAGAAAAGATGTAGACGAATTCCCGGTTACCTCGGAAAACAACCCGGATGAAATAATCGGAACGGTAAGGAGAAGAGACGTAATTGCTGCTTACAACCGTGAAAGCCTGAAACAAAATCTTGCGGACGGATTTGCAAGGGAGTTAAAAACAATTAATAAAATGGATATATCAAAAGTTGCCGAAGGATATTCCATTATTGAAAAGGAACCTAAAAAGGAATTTATCGGCAAAACACTTGCTCAACTAAGACTAAGAAATAGTTACGGGTTGGAAGTATTGATGGTTAGAAAGAAAAATTCTCCATATTCTGATTCCGAAAATGAGGATGGTGATTTAGTTGTTCCTGCACACGATTATCTGATTACCGAAGATGATACACTTGTACTATTCGGCAGCGATGAGAACATTGAAAAAACAAGACACTGGGAATAAAATCAAAAATCAATTAGTTATAAACAGCAAAGTTTTATATTTTTAAACCAAAGATATATGAATACCAGCTACTAAATAAAGACAATGAGCCCGGCAGTTAGAAAACATTTAATCATTTTTACACTTCTTTTGTCAATTGGCGTGATTGCTTCGGTTACTTTTTCTTCTTCACATGCAATAACAAAAAGAGCTGGAAGTATAAAAATTGATACCGGTTTACTACAAACCGGGGATATTGTTTTTAGAAAAGGGATTAGTCTTGTAAGCAGAATGGTTTTAGCAGCAGATGGCTCTTCTCCCTATTCACATACAGGAATAGTTGTGAAGAAAGGGGATTCTCTTTTTGTTGTTCACTCGGTTCCGGCAGAGAGTAAAGAAGAAAAAGATGTCATCAAAACGGAACCACTCAATGAATTCCTTTTGAAAGATAGAGCAGAAGCAGCGGCAGTTTACAGGTTAAAAGTTGCACTCCCTGAAGCAAGTAAGAAAAAAATATTACAATTTGTGCTGTATCATTCGAAAAACATGACACCCTTTGACGATTCTTTTGATTTGAAAGATGATAACAAACTATACTGCACGGAATTCGTATGGAAAGCATATTTACAAGCAGGGATTGATCTTATAGATTCAAAATTCGACAATCTGAATCTTCCTATAGGTAAAGGAGAGCAGATTCTACCGGGAAGTCTATTGAGAAGTCAATACTTAAAAAAAATATTAATTTCAACTAAATGAAAGGTAAACAAATGAAAAACATCAAAACACTCAGCATTTTCTTTTTCGCGGCTGCACTTATTTATATCGGCTGCGGTTCTGCTTCAACTCCGGCGGATGTAGCAAAGGATTTTTTCAAAAGGATTGAAAAGAATGACAAATCCGCTCTTGATTTAATGTCTTCAAAAGTAGTTGAAGGAATTGGAAGAGAGAAGCTCGAAAAAGGTTTGGAAAAAGAATCGGAAAAGATTAAAGAAAAAGGTGGAATCTCTTCAATCGAAGTTATTGAAGAAAAAATTGAAGAAGAAAGTGCCGACTTAAAACTTAAAATTGTTTACGGTAACGGAACCGAAAAAACGGACAAAGCCAAGTTGGTAAAAGAAGACGGTAAATGGAAAATCGGTATTTCTAAATAACCTCTCAATCTGAATTAATTAAAAAGCCTTCAAAGAAATAATCACTTTGAAGGCTTTAATTTTACCAAATCACGTCTCACTTTTCACGTCTGACGTTTGACGTTTCACATTTGACGTTTCACATTATCACATCTCTTTTTCAGCTCTTAACAATTTGTTTTTAACAAAGAGACCCGAATCCTCATGTTCTTGTGTAATGTAAACGATTCCTTCTTCGCTGTGGGGTTCTCCAACAACTGAGTGAATTGACTTCAAACCACCGTAATATCTTCTCGCATCGCTTATATAAACAAGATCACCGACTTCAGCAGCCATTCTGTCCATATCTTTTTGTGAGAAGTTAATCGTATCATCATCACCTTCTTTAATTTTCCAGTGAACGGGAATTTTTTCTCCTTCTCTTTCATTTACTTTTCTCCCTTTAAAATACTCTTTTGCTTTATCAAGAGACCATGAAGTCAATCCCTCTGTTTGAGATACAGGATCATATTTCACATAATGTGTAGTAATTATTGAAACAAGAAAAGCAATCAATAATGAAGAGATGAATAAAAACCATAGCGGTCCAATATTAAAAATGACCAAAACGAATAGAATAATTGTCGTTATAGTTAATGCAGCAAAAATGGTTTTATAATCTGCTTTAGACTTTATACTATTAACAATTGCTTTCTGGCTTCCGGTTGTAAAAGTAACAATGACAGCAATTGCCGAGCAAACAAGCGTGTTATATAATGCTTGTATGTAGGTATATGGATATTTCGGGTCCATTGGAGTACCGTGGTCAAATGGGGAAATCAGTATTCCCGGGTATTTTGAGCCGAGTATCATTAATGCTACCCCACCTATGAAAGATGAAATAACTGCAGCCGGGGTGAATCTCCGCCAAAAGACGCCGAGAAAAATAGCAACAACCAACGGCGGGGTAAGTGTAGAGTGGAAAAATCCGTGAGCTTCATATACCGTCGGAAAATCCTTGAAAACAAGTACAGCAACTACACCAAGTATGGTGATAAATACAGAAGCAATTCTTGCAACTGAAAGCTCTCTTTTTTCTCTCTCTCGTTCAGTAGAGAATTTTTCTTTAAAGTATTTTTTTATCGGTCTGTGAACATCGTTAATATAAACGGCTGCTGTAGCATTGATCAAAGTATCTACCGTTGACATCAAAGCAGCGGTTAATGCCGCCATAATAAAACCGAAAACACCGGGATGGGAGACTAAATTTGCAACGACCACAAATATCTGATCCGGGTTTGTATTTGGGCTAACGTCCACTGGACTTATAATTGAAACTACCTTTCCAATCCAGCCTGCATTTGACACAACAATAGCAGAAATCGGCAGCATAAAAAGGATATTAAAGGTTGCAGCTTTGCGTCCTTCATCAACGCTTTTTGTTGCCATAAACCTCATTATCAAACCCATATTCATAAATAAGAACCCGATAGAGCCGGCTACACCATCCTGCCAGAATATCCCCACAAAGTTAAAACTCGCCGGCTCGTTGAAATGAGCTAAAGGTAATTTCCATTCAACAGGAAGTTTGCTCCAGAAAAAGTCAAATCCTCCTACATAATCAATACCTAATGCAAATAAAAGGAGTCCTGCAAAAAGTAGGATAAAACCTTGCAGTAAATCTGTGAAAATGACTGCTGTTTGTCCGCCAAAAGTAATGTAGACTCCGGTTATTATAGCAATTAAAATAACTACCCCCATTAAAGTAACATCAAATGTACTTCCGAAGAGAGAAAAATGTTCGGGTAGAAGCGGGAGAGCCGCTTTTCCGAGAGTTAAAAACCCAATGCCAATATATCCGATCATATAAAAAAGAAGTAACACTGTGGCAATAAATCTTGCCGAAGGGCTGAATCTTTTTTCAAAGTATTCCGGGATAGAGCGGATTTTTGTATAAACTATTATCGGAAGCCATCCAAACAGAAAGAAGGGAACAAAGAACCAGTCGTTAATGTAAGCCATTGAAGAGGATAAACCGTGTTCAAAGCCTTTGGCGGAATATTTAATAAAACTGTGGCTGCCAACACCGGTAGCAACAATTGAAAAAGCAATTAACCACCATGAAAATCTCCTTCCGCCGAAAAAGAAATCGGTAGTGGTTCTGTTATATCTTCCAAAGTAGCTGCCGAACAACATAACAATTACGAAGTAGGCAAGCATGATAATCCAATCGGTAGTAGTACCTATATTATGATAATTTTCCATTTTTCACCAATATATTGCAGCAATAATAAGAATAGCGTGAATAAACATAAAGTAGAAAAAGCCTGAAATGAGAATTTTTATCCATCTCTTATGGCTCTTCCTTTCAAGATTCAAGGATTTACTTTTTAAAATTATATAAATCCCAACAAAAAAAAAGATACCTCCAACACCGTACAAGTACAGGAAGGGGATCCAACTATTAAACAAAGAGGGCATTTGTGTTTCACCTAATGATTTTAGATTTCGGTACCAAGTTTACTAATGACGGCTATTTTATACAAGAAAATTCGATGGTTTTATGAACTGAGTGCCGGATTTGAAAGAATTAACAATAAATTAACATTGGAAAAATCCTAAATGAATTATTTTAAGTTCCTTTAAGTACAAATTTATTATGGAAACGAGTCTTATCCGGTGAGGGTATTAACAAAAGAAATAATTGCTTTGGTTTTGGTTCTGCTGTCGGTAAGCGGGTGTAGGGTGAAGCATCCGGATGAACGAAAAGTAATCTCCATTAAAGGATCCGATACAATGGTAAATCTTGTCCAGATGTGGGCGGAAGAATATATGAAGCTTAATCCTGATGTGTCAATCCAGGTTACAGGCGGTGGTTCAGGTATAGGAATAGCTGCATTAATTAATAATACAACCGATATTGCTGCTTCTAGCCGGGAACTTAAAGAAAAAGAAAAGGCACTGGCTAATGAAAACAATATTACTTACTCCGAAATAAATGTGGCGCTCGACGGGCTTGCGGTTATTGTTCATCCTACTAATAAGATTAGTAATTTAACGATGGATGAACTGCGGGATATATTTACCGGTAAGATTAAGAATTTTTCGGAACTCGGCGGAGGAAATCTGCCGATTGTTTTATATGGCAGAGAAAACAGCAGCGGAACTTATGAATTTTTTAAAGAAAAAGTGTTAGGCAGAAATCAATCCGGGGGGCAAAACGAATTTGCTCCTTCAACACAAGTACTACAGGGCACTGCTTCGCTTGCAGAAGCCGTTTCGAAGGATAAAAAAGCAATTGCATACGGCGGAATAGGGTATTTTGTTTTACGGAACGATGTGAAAATTATCGGATTAAAAAACGACAGGTTTTCGCTCCCGATATTCCCTGTTAAAGATGGAAGAGTGAATTATGAATTAATCAGAGATAAAAGCTACCCTATTTCAAGAAGTCTTTATTTCTATTTAACCGATAATAGCAAAACTGAAACTGCCGCTTTTATGGAGTTTATTAAATCCCCAAAAGGACAAAAGCTTGTCGAGAAAATGGAGTACATTCCTTTAATTACCGATGCAACAGAGAATGGGAGTGTTGATTGATAAATTATAATAGAGTAGATGAAAACTCCATCGACGAAAGTAGACTCCTTCCGGGAAAAAAGTTAAACAATTCGTCAAGAGTTAAAGAAAAGCTGATAAAAGCATTCTTTACTATTAGTGCATTTACAACACTAACTTTTTTCATTTTTATATTTTTGTTCCTTCTTAAAGAAGGTATGAAAGCATTCTGGGATATTGGGATTACTGATTTCCTATATTCAGTAAACGGGAATTTGAATGCTCTTTCCCGTAAAGTTTTTGAATGGTACCCGACCTCAGAAAATGCAAGGTATTCATTATTACCGTTATTACTCGGAAGTTTAATGACAGCAATACCGGCAACAATTATATCCTCTTTTTTCGGAATCGGGGCAGGGATTTACCTTGCTGAAATTGCCAACTCGAAAACGAGAGAATTTCTTAAACCGGTAATAGAATTATTTGCAGCAATTCCAACTGTTGTACTCGGATTTATTATGCTCGCAGTTGGGGCAACCTTTTTCAATGATATTTTTATGCCGGCTAACAGATTGAATGCTTTTGTCTCGGCATTTGCACTCTCATTGGTAGTAATACCTGTAATAGCATCCTTAACAGAGGACGCAATCCGCTCAATCCCGCTTGACTTAAGAATGGCTTCTTATGGTTTGGGTGCTACAAAATATCAAACTGTAATGAAAGTAATTTTACCTGCGGCTTTCAGCGGAATTTCTGCAAGTGTTTTACTCGGATTCGGACGCGCAATTGGTGAGACTATGATAGTTCTAATGGTATCCGGAAATGCGGCAAATTTTTCAGGTGATTTCTTTTCAAGTGTGAGAACACTTACTGCAACAATTGCCGCTGAGATGGGGGAAGTCTCTCGCGGCTCCGGGCATTATTACGCACTGTTTCTGATAGGAATCGTTTTGTTTGTAATCACTTTCGTTTTAAATCTTTCTGCGGAATTAATAATTAATAAGATGAGAAAGAAAAACAGGCAGTTATAATCATGACCTTTTCAAAAACTAATAAAGATATAAAATCTCTATTATTCGTGAACCTTGTAAGGGTACTGTTTTTTATTTTGCTCGGAGTTTTGATGCTTATAATAAGTAAGATATTTATCGAAGGAATCGGAGTAATAAATTTTCAATTTCTTTTTGATGAACCAAAAAACAATATGACATCGGGGGGTATAGGACCGGCAATCTTCGGGACGCTCGCAGTAACGATTTTAATGCTCCTTTTTTCTCTACCGCTCGGAATTTGTACGGCAGTTTATTTAAGTGAATATGCAAAAGATACTTTATTAAATAGAATTATTAGGGCATCAATTAATAATCTTGCCGGCGTACCATCAATTGTATATGGGTTATTCGGACTTGGATTTTTTGTTCTTTTTATAGGGAAAAACATTGATAGCGTTTTAAAAAGCGGTTTGTTATTCGGGCAGCCGGTAATGCTCTGGGCGGCTTCAACGCTGGCAATTTTGGTTTTACCTATTATTGTTGTTTCCACGCAGGAAGCATTAAATTCAGTTCCGAAAAGTCATCGCGATGCAGCGTACGGGCTAGGAGCAACTAAATGGCAAGTTATTAAAAGTGTTGTACTACCGGAGGCAAAATCCGGAATTCTAACCGGAACCATTCTTGCGGTCAGCAGGGGAATCGGTGAAACTGCCCCGATTCTTTTTTTAGGTGCGGCTTTCTATCTGCCTAATTTGCCGATTGTATATTTGTGTTTCGGTGATTTTTGTTTGCCGATGATTAATCCCGCTGAACAGTTCATGCATATATCTTATCATATTTTTATTTTGGCAACTCAATCTTCAAATCCCACCGTAACTCTACCGCTTCAATACGGCTCTGCACTTGTACTTATAGGATTAACGTTATTCTCCAACATTATTGCAATTTATTTTAGATATAAGTTCAGAAAAACTGAGAGAAAAGGATAACCTGAAAAGAATGAAAGAAATTAAAATATCAATCAGTAATCTTAGTCTAAATTATACCGGGAAACCGGCTCTAAAAAATATATCTTTGAATATTCCCGCTAAAAGAGTAACCGCATTTATCGGTCCTTCGGGCTGCGGGAAATCAACTTTTCTAAGAACATTAAACCGGATGAATGATTTATTGGATGGCGTTTCAGTATCCGGAAAAGTTTTAATTGATGGTATAGATATTTATGACAAAAACATTGATGTTGTTAATCTTCGTAAAAGAATCGGAATGGTATTCCAAAAATCCAATCTCTTTCCTAAATCGGTTTTTGATAACCTTGTTTTCGGAGCAAGACTAAACGGAATAAAAAAAGAAGAAGAGCTTATGGAAATAGCAGAAAGAACAAGTAAACAAGCCGCGATTTGGGATGAAATTAAAGACCGGTTAGATGAAAATGCACTAAATTTATCGATGGGACAACAACAGAGGCTTTGTATCGCAAGGGCTCTCGCAGTTGAACCGGATATTATCCTAATGGATGAACCGGCAAGCGCACTTGATCCGATTTCAACGGGTAAAATTGAAGACCTTATTTACGAATTGAAGAATGAGTTTACAATTTTGATAGTTACTCATAATATGCAGCAAGCTGCAAGAGTAAGTGATTTTACGGCTTTTTTATATATGGGTGAATTGGTAGAGTATGATAGAACATCAAGAATATTTACTAATCCTTCTTCCAGGCAAACAGAAGATTACATCACCGGCAGGTTCGGCTGATTTTTTATATTTGTATTGAAATTTAATATTACTGGAAATCATGAATGGAAAGACACTTTCTTCAACAGCTTGAAAAACTGAAAACAAGATTAATAAAAATGTGTAGTTTAGTAGATGAACAGCTTGAACTTGCTCTTAAAGCCGTGAATGAGGAGAATCCGGAGTTAGCTCTACTTGTGATTGAACGTGATAATAAAGTTGATAAATACGACCTTAAAGTCGATAGAATTTGTCAACGTATTGTTGCTCTTAATCAGCCTGTAGCAATGGATTTGAGGATGATAATGTCCTCTTTAACAATAAACAATAACCTTGAGCGGGTAGGTGATATTGCAGCGAACATTGCGGAGAACTTTTTATTGATAAAAAAGAAACCTTCTTTTTTTGAGAGAATTAAGTTTGCTTCTATGGCACAAATTACAACCGGGATGTTGAAAAACGCAATTGACGCCTTTATTAACGGAGACCCGAAAACTGCCGAAAAAGTTATTCAGTCGGAAGAATTACTCGACAAGTTGAATGTTGAAAACCACAAGATCAGTATCGAGATTATGAAAGAAAATAAAGATAATATTGAGGCTGCCGTTGCATTTCTTGTAATTTGCCGTCAACTTGAAAGAATAGGCGATCACGCTACAAATATAGCCGAAGATGTCTTTTTTATAGTACAGGCTCAAAATATAAGACACAACTACGAAAAATTCTTTTTCAGCGAGCATCAAATGGATGATGATGAGGAACTGTAAGCAATTAAAGTCACGGAAACAACGTCTCTAAAAAAAAAACAATCTCTTTGTCTAATAGTTCGACATAGTGTTCCGGGTCGGTTTTTTCATTTAGTTCGGTAAACACTAAAAAGTAATTTGAAATATCAACCACTTTTCTGTCCATAGTATCAGATAGTTTTGCTGGTTTATTCTCTTTAAAAAAAGACTGAAAAAAAATGCTCAACTTGTTTTCTTCTTCCGAAACCAGTTCTTTAAGTAACCCGATTTCGATTTCATTCCCTCGTCCGGAAATTATGAGAAGGAACATCTGAAATACAAGCGGGAATTTTGTTTTGAGAGCTGCCTTGTTTTGAAAATAAAGCTTCAAAGATTGAATAAGTCCCCCGTTTTCGCTGTTTAGTAAGAGATTAATTCCATCAGTATACTCTTTT
>DAIRET010000049.1:11111-17876 GCA_036795455.1 Ignavibacteriaceae bacterium | reverse complement strand
AAATATGCTGATGAATACAGAAGCAGGTTATACTTACAAGCTTGGTGAAATAAAGGAGTGGTTTAGTAATTGTGGAATTGATAAAACAAAATTAATTGAGATAAGCGAAGGGAACGGTATCGTAATAGGGGAGAAGTAGCTATTTTTCTTTCATAATAATTGAGCCATCCCAATCGGCTGGAAGAATTGTATCCTTCATCTCTTCTATTCTATAAATGAATGTTATTGCCGCAGGATCGTTATTTTTTAATTCTAATGCTTTATTAAAACAAACCAGTGCTTCGGAAAAATTCTTATTGAGATAATGGTTAAATCCTAATTCGAAGTTACTGTAGTAATCATTTACATTTTCTGAAAAGACATCGTGAGTAAACCCGTAAACTTCATAAACTTTTACAGCTTCGTTCTTTCCTTTTACCTTAATAACATCCAGCGGACGAATCCGAAACTGTTCTTTGTTAAGCTGGTTATATGTGAATTCGGAAATCATTAAAAAAGTATTGTATTGTTTATTTGCACTTTCAAGCCTGGCAGCAAGATTTACAGCATCACCGATAACCGTGTAGTCGAATACCTGATGCGAACCCATATTACCGATTATTACATTACCGGTGTTAATTCCTATCCGGCAATTTATTTCCGGGTACTGTTTTTCGCTCCAAACTTTATTTAGCTCAAGTAGTTTCCTTCTCATTTGTAATGCTGTTTTTACTGCTATATCGGCATGGTTATCCAATTGCAGCGGTGCTCCGAATTCAGCTAAAATTGCATCACCGATATATTTATCAATTATGCCTCCCTCATCCAACACTATTGTTGTCATCTCTGTCAAATACTCATTAAGAAGTTTAACAAGTTCCTTTGGATTCATTCTTTCGGATATGGATGTAAATCCAACAATATCCGAGAAAAGAATTGATACTGTTTTTTCTTCCCCTCCCAGTTGAAGTTTTTCAGGCTGCTTAATTAATTCATCAACAACATTATGTGGAAGATACTTGGAAAAAGCTTCTTTAATAAACGCTCCTTCTTTTTGTGTTA
The DNA here is from genome assembly GCA_036795455.1 of Ignavibacteriaceae bacterium. GTDB lineage: Bacteria > Bacteroidota > Ignavibacteria > Ignavibacteriales > Ignavibacteriaceae > DAIRET01. The sequence goes on along the minus strand of DAIRET010000049.1, from coordinate 16,835 downwards.
ATACCTGGATAGCCAATAAAGTACCGACACCGATTATGAATACAGACACTCCAACTGTGAAAACAGGGAATAATTGAAAATTACTTATCTGCAAATAAGTAAAAATTATAAGGAAAGGTATCATTAGTAGGAAGAGAGATATATATGAAATGTTACTCTTCGGTATTGAAGCGATGAATAAAATAATACCTAAAATGAAAATCATTATAAACACATTTTCAACATTCCACGCTTGATAATAATTTTGAGTTAGAAAAGAATTCATTAAAGAGGCATGTATAAAAACGAGCGGTACATTCTCTTCGAGAGGTGTATTCCCGATGTCGGATATTCCGGTTGAAATGTCTCCTACAAAAATGAAATTACCTTCCATCATATCAAGCAGGTCGTCGTAATAGTCGGGGTCTTTGTAATAATTGATCAAATCATTAACCTCAATCATTTTGATTCCTCTTCCCCAATGTTCGGGATAAGGAATAAATACGTTACCCTGTTTATCAATGGGAATGATTAAATCTTTGTCAAGATAACCGCCTTCAACTGCATGTATTGTGATTGATTTACCCCAGTCAATAAATACGCTGTCGAAAGGTATTTCATTATAATCAAGAAAAATCGAGAGTGTTACAGTCGGGAAGAATAACGAATCAACTTTGATAATTAAAGGATATCTCCTATAAACTCCGTCTGCATCCGGTATTGAACTGATATGCCCGGTCTTTTTAGTACTATAAGCAAAATCATCAAACTGGACAATACTTCTTTTTGCGTAGAAGGGTTTTCCTTCGCCAGATTCGGGAAGTTGTTTAAGATATTCGGCTTTCATCAGTTCATGGAATGCACAATCTTCCCATCCGAATATTTTTCTCTCTGTTGATAACTCGAAACCTGCGGGAAGATAAAAAATATCCGATGCTTGTAATGATACAACAAGCAGGCTATCCGAATGTTTATTTGATGCACGTGGAAAAATAACATCGTACATTACTGCTTCGGGAGATAAATCGGAAAGTATACTATTGATTGTTGCAACATCCTTTCTATCGAGAATATTATTCTGGAAATAGTCGTATGTTGCATCAGAGATATTCAGCAGAATTACCCTGTCGCTGATTTCCGGTCCCTTTTTCCCTGATATTATATAACTGTAGAACCTGTCAATAATTTTGTTGTCAAAACTATTCCAATAAATGTCGAAAATGGTAAGCAGTGAAAGTAAGATAATTGTAATGCTTACATTAATCCCCAAAATTTTAAGGATGTTTTTTTTACTTCTTAACTTCAAGGGTGAATTTTTTCATTATTACTTTTTCATCGGAAAAGGTTTGAAGTTGATTTCTGAAATCATCATTCATTCCTCTTACATTTCCTGCTATAGAAATCGGTTTATCCGATTTTTTATGCAAATCCGCCTTTAAGTTTCTTGTAAGATTTGTTTCCAGATTAGTCCAGTCTTTATGTTTCAGTTCATGTTCGTTTTTAAATGCGGTCTCTATTTTTTCCAGGGAAACCGGGCTGCATACAATAGTAACATATCCTTTACTGCTTTTGTCATCGAAAACATAAAATTCTGTATCGGATGGAAGAAGGAGCATTTTATTTTTTTTTATTTTCTTTTCGGATTCTTTCCCGTTTAGGAAGTGGGCGGTAATACCATCGGAAAAAATAACATAAATGTACGAGTCCTGGAGCGGTTGAACGAAAATCCTCATTTGGTCACCCACCGAAACTCTGTCATTGGTTTTTAATCTGTTAACCTTAGTTCCCGACTGCTTCAAAAGCCCGATGTTTGCCTGTACTTTACTCTGCTGGGCAATAACTGTAATTACCGATAAAATCAACAAACAAATAATTAGTAACGGTCTTTTCATAACTACTCCTTTTATTAAGTGTAAATGCCAATAACAACAGAATAAATTGGTTATTGAAAATTCTGTCCAAAGATACTAATTACGGTATAAAAACCCCAATCGTTTTAGAAAATTTTGGTTGTCAAAAAAAAAATCAAATTCACCTAATTGGAAAATTGGAATAATCGTTATCTTTGGGTGTCAATTAGTTTTTTATCGGTATGGAATTATTTCCCGTTCTTGTAACAATTTTTTTTGTTTTTTTAGTATTACTTCTTTTATACCTTATTATTACTTATAGCGTTTATTTCTATAAGAAACGAAAGAATACAAAAGTTGAATGCAATACCTCGCCTACTGGAGAGCAGATTACAGGCGGGCATCTTTACATCCCGCGTAATAGAGCAGACACCGGCGAAAGTATTAGTAACAAAACAATCAAAACCCCGAATAAAGGGAGAATAATAATAGTCAACGATTCCGAAAAACAAAAGAATCGTTAAACTGAATCCATTCTCGTCAGATTTGCATATTTCTTTTTTAACAGTTCCAATTCAGGCCAGGCAACAAGAAAAATATTTTCAAGTTCTTTTACCAATTGATCCGCATTTTCAAAGCTGCCGTATTTACCGAGGGCTTCAAGTTTTTCGGCAGTTTTAAAAATAGGTTCTAATCCTAAAGTCATGCTGCTTCCTTTAAGCTTATGTGCAAAAAACTCCATCTTCTTAGAATCTCTGTTTTTTGCTCCATCTGCGAGGTTGGCAAAAATTCCGGGAGTTTCTCTCAAGTAAATATCTACAAGTTCTATGAAGAAGAGAATATCGTCTTCGGAAGTAAGATTATTTAAAAATGATATTTTACTCTCATCAACATAAGAAAGAGAAACTTTTGATTGTTCGAGAATACTTCTAACAGATTTCTTTTCTGCAAAGATTTTGCTTCCCCATTTTTCGAGAACCATTTGAAGTTCTTCAATACGGACAGGTTTACTTAAATAATCATCCATACCTGCATTAATGCACTCTTCACGATCTCCCTGCATAGCATGAGCTGTTAATGCAACAATAACCGGTCGGTCTTTTCCATACTCCTCATTAATTTTTTTAGATGCCTGTAACCCATCCATTTCAGGCATATGGACGTCCATCAATATCAAATCGTAGTCGAAATTTCTCATCTCATGTAATACTTCTAATCCGTTTGCCACAATATTAGCTTTATAACCGATTCTCTCAAGTATTCTTGTCGTAACCTTCTGGTTTATTGTGTTATCTTCGGCGAGTAGAATTTTCAACGGGAATTTCTGCCCTAATGTAGCATCAATTGAAGCATAATTTTCCGATTTCTTTACTACAACAACCTGCCCGCTTATTGCAGATATTATACTTTCATAAAGTTGAGATTGTTTTATCGGTTTGTGTAAGTATTTGGCAATGTTCAACTGTTTTATTACGCTTTCGTCTTCATGCCTTCCGATAGAGGTCAATATTATAATAGGGAATTCTTTGTTTTCCTCTATCTCTCTAATCCTTTTAGTTAATTCAATCCCATCTATATCGGGCATCTGATAATCGAGAATTGCGAGATCGAACCTTTCGCCTGCATTCAGCCATTTAAGAGCTTCAGCCGGAAATTCTGTTTCGGATGGTACCATCCCCCAATTTTCTGTTTGGATTCGTAATATTTTTCTATTAGTATAATTATCATCAACAATTAAGACCTTCTTACCCGATAACTGCGGAAGAATTCCTTTCACATAAATCTTTGGAGGTGTTGGAACCGAAGGAGCAATAATTGTGAAATAAAAAGTACTCCCTTTTCCCGGTTCACTTTCTACCCACATTTTCCCGCCCATCAATTCAACAAGGCGTTTACAAATTGCCAGTCCAAGCCCTGTCCCTCCATATACTCGTGTAGTTGAAACATCAACCTGGCTGAAAGGCTGGAACAATTTTATTGTTTTTTCTTTCGGAATACCTATACCGGTATCTTTGACTTCAAAAAGTATTTCATAAATTTCATCTTTTATCTTGTTGGCGCTTACAGTAATAAATACTTCCCCTTTGTTAGTAAACTTAATTGCATTACTCAAAAGGTTGGTCAGCACCTGTCTTAGTCTTGTTAAATCTCCTTTAATTGAAGCGGGGGCATTCTCTTTTATAATGTATAATAAATCCAATCCTTTTTCAGATGCTTTGGAACTTAACAAATCAAGTGCAACCTCAATACAATCGCGCAATTCAAATGGCTGCTCTTCCAGGTCAAGTTTACCCGATTCAATTTTCGAAAAGTCGAGTATATCATTAATGATTACGAGTAATTGCTCACCGCTAACTCTAATTGTTTCAACGAATTCCCTCTGAATATTTGTAAGATTCGTATCGAGTAAAACGCTTGTCATGCCGATTACTCCGTTCATCGGCGTTCTTATTTCGTGGCTCATCAGTGCAAGAAAATCGCTTTTGGCTTTTGCAGCAGCGTAAGCCTGGACTAATGCTTCATCAAGCTCAGCGTTTTTCTTTTTCAATTCGTCCGAAGCCATTTTCCTTGAAACTAATCCACCTAAACCCGATGCTATTGTAGCAATAGCTGATTCATCGCTTTCCTTCCAATCACGTTCAAATCCGCATGCATCAAATCCAATAAATCCCCAGAAAAAACCGTTTATCTTTATGGGTGCAATAAGAATTGATTTAATCGCTTCATCAATAAAAGCTTTCTTTTGGTCATCGTTTAATTCAGACATATTTAAACGGATTATTTCACCTGCTGACAACTTCTGCAGCATGTTGATTGAATCGAATCTTTCATACGAAACGATTAAATCTTTTAATCTCTCATACTGGTTTTCGATTCCTTCGGCAGTCCATTCAAATACTTCTTTAATTCCTTTAGGGAAGGGTGAGTTCTCAAATACATTCTCAAAAATATAAACACGGCTTACACCAGCAGCCATTCCAAGGATTTCTAAAGATTTATTGATTGCAATCGAATATTTCTTTTCTTTAAGAAGAATTGCATTCGCATTTGCAATTCCCTGGATAAGAACGTCTCTTTTTCTTAGTTCGTTCTCTTGCTTTATTCGCTCTGTAATTTCTCTAAAAATGCTTAAAAGAAATACTTCTCCATCAACTGTTTTTACGAACGAGGTTGTTATCCCGAAGAATTTTTCTTTCCCGTTCCAAAGCTTTAAGCCGGCTTCATACTTTGGTTTTAGTTTTAGTTCTTTAAAATTTTTCCGGTAGCCTTCAAGCACGCGTTTTTGTTCTTCTTTAAAATAAACAACAGATAGATTTTTGTTTACTATTTGTTTTTTCGACTGCTCAACAATATCGGCATAAGCCTGGTTGCACATTATTACTTTCCCTTTGGAATCAGTAATACGCATACCGTCGGAAGACTTTTCCCATACCTCTTTAAAAATATATCCGGTGGCTTCAATAGCATCTTTGCTTGTTGCTGCCTGAACCTTTTTTGCCGGTTGTTTTTCAATAGATTTGTAATGTTTTTTTACAGTCTCAACTAAAAAGAGTATAGCGGTTTTGTCTTTATCGCTTAATGCGATGTTTTTCTTTTTTGAATCAAGTCTTTTTGCTAATTCCGTGATATAAGTTAATGTTATACCTTCGGGTGGAGTTTCTGTGTTTTTACGCATTGTATATTTTTTATTGCATTTTTTATAATTTAAGCCAGGTGAAATTATAAAAAATTACACTTTTAACAAAAAAATATCCTTGAAAACTTACTCCCGGTACTTAATTCTTCATCGCTTAACCGGGTAAAATAGTTTACAGTTTGCCCAAACTATCCGGTTATTTCATAACGGGATGTTTAAATTTAACATTTTTGCCGTTCCCACTCTGTTTTTCATTTA
>DAIRET010000049.1:0-11011 GCA_036795455.1 Ignavibacteriaceae bacterium | reverse complement strand
AATAAAGCTGTTCAAGTTTATTGTAAATGTAATCGAAAAATCTTAACTTTTTATCCAATTTTATAAACTTTATAAAGGAGCAGTAATGAAAGTACGACCGTTCAAAAATGAAGCATTTACAGATTTCTCGAAACCTAAAAATTATAAGATGCAGCTTGATGCACTACAAGATGTTAAGAAGAAATTGGGAAAAACTTATGAGATTATAATCGGTGGGAAAAAAATCAAAACAGAAAAAACATTTTCATCTATCAATCCCTCAAATGTTGATGAAGTGATTGCAAGGTTTTATAAGGGTACACCGGAATTAGTTGAAACAGCAGTTCAAACCGCCAGTAAAGCATTCGATAACTGGAAATACGTTCCCGCTGAAGATAGAGCAGCACTTCTTTTAAAAGCCGCAGAAATAACCAAAAGAAGAAGATTCGAAATTAATGCGTACATGATACTTGAAGCCGGAAAGAACTTCGCGGAAGCTGATGCCGATACTGCAGAAGCAATCGACTTTTTAGAGTTTTATGCAAGGGAAATGCTCCGCTATTCTGCAAAACAACCGATTACACCTGTACTGGGAGAGAAAAATGAATTGGTTTATTTACCGCTTGGTGTGGGGGTGATTATTCCACCGTGGAATTTCCCGTTTGCTATTTTAGTCGGTATGTCCTCCGCTGCTATCGTTACCGGTAATACAATTGTTCTCAAACCGTCAAGCGATACTCCTATGATGGGAAGGCTGTTTTATGAAATCATGGAAGAAGCTGGAATTCCTAAAGGGGTACTAAACTTTTTACCCGGTTCGGGCGGTGAAGTTGGTGATCGCCTTGTCGGGCATCCAAAAACACGCTTTATTGCTTTTACTGGCTCGATGGAAGTAGGAATTCATATTAACGAATTAGCTGCCAAAGTACAACCCGGACAAATCTGGTTAAAACGTGTTGTAGCTGAAATGGGAGGTAAAGATAGTATTATTGTTGATAGCGAATGCGATATTGAAGAAGCAGTTAATGGTGTTGTTGCTTCTGCATTCGGATACCAGGGACAAAAATGCTCTGCTTGTTCAAGGGCTATTGTAGATAAAGTTCATTATAATGAATTCGTGAAAAAGATTAAAGAAAAAGTTGCGGCTATTCAACAGGGACCGGCAGAAGAGAATTTTTACATGGGACCGGTGGCCAGTGCATCAGCCGAAAAGAATGTTCTCTCCTACATTGAAATCGGGAAAAAAGAGTCAAAACTTCTTATAGGCGGAGAGAAAGCTGAAGGAAACGGTTACTATATAAAACCAACAGTTTTTTATGATGTAGACCCGATGGCAAGGATTTCGCAAGAAGAGATATTCGGACCTGTTCTTGCTGTAATTAAAGCAAAGAATTATGATGATGCAATTAAGATTTGCAACAATACAAAATTCGGACTGACGGGAGCGGTTTACACAAATAGCCGTGAAAAGATTAATAAAGCGAAAAAACATTTATTAATCGGGAACCTCTACTTCAACAGGAAATGTACAGGTGCATTAGTTGGAGGACATCCGTTCGGAGGTTTTAATATGTCAGGCACCGATTCTAAAGCAGGCGGAAGGGATTATTTATTGCTTTTCCTCCAGGCAAAAACAATGAGTGAAAAAATAAAGAAAAACGTTAAATGATTTTTATTTCACACCGGGGAATGAATTAATTCCCCGGTTTTCCAATTTATTATTTGAAATTCCTTTTTAGAGGCGATAAATGAAAATACACGAATATCAGGCAAAAGAGATTCTCAGAAAATTCAATGTGGCAGTTCCCAAAGGAAGTGTAGCTTATACTCCGGAAGAATGTGTAAGAATAGCTAAAGACGAACTTGGTGGTAAAGTATGGGTAGTTAAAGCTCAGATTCATGCCGGCGGTCGCGGAAAAGGGGGAGGAGTTAAGGTTGCAAAATCACTGGATGAGGTTTTAGAATATTCTAAAAAAATTCTTGGGATGAATCTAATTACTCATCAAACCGGACCGGAAGGGAAAACAGTAAAAAGATTGTTGATTGAACAGGGAGTCAATATAGAAAGAGAACTTTATGTCGGTATTACCCTGGATAGAGCTGTCTCTAAAAATGTAGTCATGGTTTCAACAGAAGGGGGAGTTGAGATTGAAAAAGTTGCTGCTGAAACTCCCGAAAAAATAGTTAAAGAAGCAATTGAACCTGCAATTGGAATGCAGCCGTATCAAGCAAGAAAATTAGCTTTTGCATTGGGTTTAAAAGGGGAACAACATAAAAACGGTGTTAAATTTCTGCTTGCTCTCTATAAAGCATACGAAGAAACTGATGCCTCGCTTGCGGAAATTAATCCGCTTGTTGTAACAAAAGAAGGTGAAGTTCTGGCACTGGATGCAAAAATGAATTTTGACGATAATGCACTTTACAAGCATCCTGAAATTGTTGCATTCAGAGACCTTGACGAAGAAGACCCGCTTGAAATTGAAGCCTCCAAATTTAATCTCAATTACATCAAGCTTGACGGCAACGTCGGGTGTATGGTTAATGGTGCAGGGCTTGCAATGGCAACAATGGATATTATAAAACTTGCCGGAGGCGAGCCGGCTAATTTCCTTGATGTAGGCGGCGGAGCAAACAAAGAAACAGTTGCAAACGGTTTTAAAATTATCTTATCCGATAAAAATGTTAAAGCAATTCTTATAAATATTTTCGGTGGAATTGTTAGATGCGACCGCGTTGCCCAGGGAGTTGTTGATGCCGCTACAGAAATGGAAGTTAAAGTGCCTATTGTAGTTAGACTTGAAGGAACCAACGCAAAAGAAGCTGCAGAACTTCTTGTAAATTCAACACTTAACTTTGAAGTTGCAAAGTCTTTTGAAGAAGCAGCTCAAAAAGTAACTGCTGTACTGAAACAGTAAGTTATTAAACAGCTAACCGGCTTTTTTGTTTTACCGGGGTGTATTAAAAAGTAGTTTTAATAGTATTTTTATGTAAATAAGAAGTTATTTGCAATTTCGACAAAATTACTACTTTTTGGCTCACTCCGCTGTTTCTCTTAAAAATATATCCTTCATAATCAACTTGATTTTCTTTTTATTTAGTCATAGATTCTAAACCAGATTTCTAACATTTAGGAAAAAAATGTCTTTTTTTGATTCAGAATACTCTAATAACGAGAACGAATCTCTACAGAGCCGCGACCTCCTTTCTAACATAAAAACTTGTAAGGAAATTATTAGAGAGGGGAATGCTTTTATGAACAAATCTTTTTTGGAAGAGACGGCAGAAGAATGCATCGAAAGTATGAGATATAAAGACGCGTTGCTTCTTATTGAAAGTATTTTAAAAATATCTCCCTATGATTCGGAATTATGGCTGAACCGGGGAATATGTCTTTCTCATTTAAAACAAAAACGGAAAGCGTTGAAAAGCATTGACAGAGCTTTATCCTATAACCCGGGAGATGTAGAAGCATTAATTGAAAAAGCCTCGGTGCAAATAAGCCTTAAAGACTATGAAGAAGCAAAAGAGACTCTAAACCGCGCATTGGACATTGAACCGAAAAACGAGATGATTTACTTCAGGTTTGCCAAACTTTTCCAGCAAAAAGGAATGTTTGCCAAAGCAGTTGAATACCTTGAATCGGCAATTAAAATAGACCCTGAATTTTCAGATGCTTACTTCCAGCTTGCCATTTGCTACGAATACGAAGGCAACTTTAGTGCGGCATTAAATATCTACAACCAGTATCTTGATCTTGAACCCAACTGCGAAGTTGGGTGGTTTAACCGTGGAATAGTACTTGAAAACCTTGAGCAATTCGAAAAAGCTATCGACAGTTATGAACTTGCCGTTGCAATCGATGACTATTTTTCCGATGCATGGTTTAATCTTGGGAACCTGTTTGCAGACCTCGGAAGGTATGAAAAAGGAATTGAATGTTTTCAGAAAGTTCTTGAAATTGAAAAAGATGACGAAGCCGCTTTTTATAACATCGCTACCATCTACGACGAGATGGAAAAATATGACGTTGCAAGAAAGTACTATTCAAGAGCTATAAAAAGAGACGACCAGTACCATGAAGCCTATCTCGGCAGAGGTTTTTGTTCGTATAAAATGGGTAATACGAAATCTGCGATAAAAGATTTCGGAAAAGCATTAGCAACAAACTATTTTTCAGATATCATCTGGAATAAGATAGATGAATCCGAGACGAGTATTGACGAAAAAGTTATTTTAAGGATTAATAAACTGGTTAATCTTATTAAAAAAGATCCGGGGAATACATTTCATCTTACCGAACTGGCTTCATGCTTTGTGAAGATAAATAATCTTGATAAAGCTGTTGAAATATTTTTCCAGGTTTTAATCATTCAACCTAAGAACCCGATTTGTTACTATTCGCTTTCGGAAATTTACTTCAGGAAAGGGATATACAAACACGGAATATATTACTTAAAAAGAGCAATGACGTTAGATGTAAAACTGATTGATAAATTTGCTAAATCTTTCCCTGTTGTTTACACTTCCAAGTTGTTTAAAGTGTTCATGGAAGATAAAAAGTTATTAATCTCCTAATTATGTTTAAACTAAAAAAAGAAAAAGAGTCAGGGCATGAAAAATTCCCTTCATAACAATACAAAACTTTTAGGTTTGATCGGGCATCCGATAAAGCAGAGTTATTCACCGTTAATTCATAATATTGCATCCGAGATGCTCGGTCTGGAATACATCTACCTTCCGTTTGATGTTCCTTCATCTTCATTGAAAAATGCGATCAAAGGGATGGTGGCACTCGGAATAAAAGGCTTTAATGTTACTATTCCTCACAAAGAGTCTATTCTCGGTTATATGAATAATCTTTCTGAAGAAGCAAGTATCATAGGCTCGATTAATACAATCGTGAATGATATGGGTAAACTTGTCGGTTACAATACAGACGCTGCGGGGATAATTGAAACTCTATTACCTTTTATAGAAAGTTTAACCGGTAATGAAGTTACAGTTCTCGGCTCCGGCGGTTCTGCCCGTGCTGTTATTTATGTACTTATAAGATATATAAAACCATCAAGAATTAATATTGTAAATAGAACCGAGCAAAGAGCAGAGACAATTAGAAGCTATTTCTCCGAGAAGATGAAATACGATCAGTTTAAAGTATATGAATTGTTTCCACCTGAATTATTGGATGTACTGAAAAATTCCGCAGCAATAATTAATGCAACCTCGGTTGGAATGTTTCCTGAAATTGATGATTCGATTATAACACAGTCAAGTGTTTTTGTAAAAGAACAGTTGGTTTTCGATTTGATTTACAACCCAACGAAAACAAAGCTTCTTAAGCTTGCTGAATCGGAAGGTGCTATTGCAGTAAACGGAATTAAAACGCTTGTTTACCAGGCAGCTAAATCTTTTGAGTTGTGGACAAACCACGAAATGCCTGTTGATAAAATATCAGATGTGATAACAGCTTATTTAAATACTTGATTATTGAATAAAGCTTTCGACAGAGCGTTTTCCACTCCAAAAATCAAATAATGATTGTGCAGCTATTTCCATCGGGTCGAAGAGTTGCAGATTAGAATTCATTGATGAAAAAGCAAGTGATAACTCGGTGCAACCTGATAGAACCGAACTAACTTTCATTTCGTTGATCACACCTTTAATTAATACTTTCGCTTTTTCACTTGGTACCGAACCTGTATGTTTAATTCCGAACTCTTCATCATAAATAGCGGACATTAATAATTTTTGAGATTCTTCATCCGGTTCAATTACTTCAACCCCGGCTTTCTGAAGAGCGTTTCTGTAAATACCACTATAGCGCGTACCTTCAGTTCCGACTATACCTATAGATTTGATTTGCTTCTTCATAACTTCTATAACTGTTTCATAAGGGAGGTGAATCCACGGAAGAGATACTTCCTGTTTTATCTCTTTAAAAAAAGCGTGAGCAGTATTGCATGTAACAACGACAATTTCTACTCCAATAGATTCCATTTTTTTTAATTGAGAAACGAGATAGGGAACAGGTGAATCTCCTTTTTTATTAATCGCTGCTGTTCTATCCGGTGCAAGACTGGCATTCAAATAAACCCATTCCGGGTAGTTTTGGTCGCCGGATGCTCCGTTTTTAGTACAGACTTCGAAGAAAAGATTTTGAAAATATAACCCGGAGAAAGTCCCCATCCCTCCTAATATTCCAACTAAAGGTTTATTTTTCATATTCTAAATAACCTTTCAATAATTTAGTAATTACTTTATAACTGTGTAAGATTTCAGGATTTCCAGTGTTTCCCTTATTGGCAGAGAAGGAACCGAGTACCCGTTTTGCCCGTTTGTTGTTTTTGCCTGGAAAATAGAATTCAGAATAGCTTCTTCCGTTGCTTCAATAACTGCTTCAAACAGCGGGGTCATCCTGTCGTTACGTAATTCTTTATTTTCAACGTAGAACTTTGTTCCGCGTAAATATGAAATACGCATTTCTTCATTAGTAGAAAAAGCAATTACATATTCACCACTTCCGTTGGAGCAGTTGCCGCCTGTTTTAGCCAGACCGAACATTGCTCGTCTTGCAAGTCGTTTTAAGTTTCTTGATGTAATAGGTGCATCAGTAGCAACTACAATCATACATGAGCCGTCTCCTGAATTCTCAGTCTCTTTCTTTTGTAATTCTCTTCCGATTGGCACGCCGGCAATTGTTAAATCACCTCCATAGTTTGTTTGAACTAAAACTCCAACCGTATAACCGCCGTCTGCATCACTAATTTTTCTTGACGCAGTTCCGATACCTCCTTTGAACCCGAAGCAGATAGTCCCGGTTCCGGCTCCAACGCATCCTTCTTCAACAACACCCTGTTTGGCATTCTTGATTGCATCAAGTACATGTTGTTTTGTAACGTGCCTTCCCCGGATATCATTTAATTGACCGTCGTTTGTTTCCCCGACAACAGGATTAACCGAACGAACATTATTGTTTTCTTTGAAGGAAAGAGTGAAATCAATTAAAGCATCCGCTGCCGTAGGTACCGATAATGTATTTGTAAGAATGATCGGAGTTTCAATTTCTCCAAGTTCTTCAACCTGGCTATAACCGGCTAATTTACCGAAACCATTTGCAATATAGATTGCAGCAGGAATTTTATTTTGAAAGATATTTCCTTCGTACGGCAGAATGGCAGTTACACCGGTACGAATATTATCTCCTTCAATTAAAGTTGTTTGCCCTACTTTTACACCGGCAACATCGGTAATTGCATTATTTTTCCCGGTTTCATAAACTCCGATTTTTATACCGAAATCGCTGATTCGACCGGACTGTGAAAATGAAAAAGTGTTCATTATTATTGTAAAAAAAAATGTACAAATCACTGTTTTATTCATATCTCAATTTCACCTAAAATTAACCTATCTTCTCCAAACCATTTTTCATTCGTAGTAATCCTTCTTTAATCTCTTCCATAGAGCAAGCGTATGACATACGAACGCACTTGTCGTTTCCGAAAGCAATTCCCGGGACCAAACCGACGTTCACTTCTTTCAACAAATAGTTGCAGAAGGATGTAGAATCGTTAATTGATTCACCGTTAAATTCCTTACTGTAATAGCTGCTGACATCAAAAAATGCATAAAAAGCACCTTTGGGAGTAGGGCATTTTATTCCGGGAATTTCATTTAAACCTTTAACAATATAATCTCTTCTTTTTTGGAACTCGGCAACCATTCGATCAATTTCTACGCTGCTTCCGTTTAATGCTGCTACAGTGGCAGCTTGCGATACAGATGACGCATTTGAAGTAGAGTGGCTTTGCAGATTTCTTGCAAGTCGAATTATCTCTTTATTTCCGGCGGCAAACCCAATTCTCCAACCTGTCATAGCGTATGCCTTACTAACGCCGTTTACAGTTATTGTTTTTTCTTTCATACATGGAACCGATGCTATTGGAAGATGTTTTTCTCCGTCAAAAATTATTTTCTCGTAAATCTCATCGGAGATTATATAAATATCTTTTTCCTTCATTACTTCACAAAACGCCATTATCTCTTTTTCGGAATAAACAGCACCGGTAGGATTTGAAGGTGAGTTCATTATGAATGCTTTTGTTTTAGGTGTAATTGCTGCTTCCAATTGTGCGGGAGTAATTTTATACTCTTGATTTACATCAGCGTCTATAACCACAGGGACTGCTCCCGCAAGTTTAACTATTTCAGGGTAGCTAACCCAGTAAGGTGATTGAAAAACAACTTCATCGCCGGGGTTACATATTGCAAGTATCAAATTAAATATTGAATGCTTTGCTCCGTTTGAGACAAGAATATTAGCCGGTTCAAACAGGAGTCCGTTATCATCTTTGAATTTTTTAATTACTGCTTTCACTAATTCGGGGTAGCCTTCGTTAGCGGTATAACGGGTAAAATTGTTTTTAATTGCTTCGATAGCTGCTTCTTTAATATAATCCGGTGTGTTGAAATCCGGCTCGCCTGCACTGAAACTGAGTACGTCTTTTCCTTCTGATTTTAATTTTTTTATTAGTGCGGTAATTGATAATGTTCTGCTTTCTTCAACAGAAGATACGATTGCGGAGAAGTTATTCAAATCTAAAACCCTTTCATAATATTGAGAGAATAATACTATTTACCAAATTTCCTTTTAAGCGCATCCTGTACAACTTTCGGGACAAACTCACTAACATCTGAATTAAACCCGGCAAGGTTTCTGACAATAGAGGAATTGAGATAAGTATATTTTTCATTCGGCATAAGAAAAACGGTTGTCAGGTCGCTGGCAAGTTTTCTGTTCATTAAAGCCATTTGAAATTCATACTCAAAATCACTTACAGCTCTCAACCCTCTAATAATTGCAACAGCACCTACGGAGTGAGCATGGTCAACAACCAACCCGTCGAAAGATTCTATATGCACATTTTCAAAATCTTTCAAACTTTCTTTCAGCAAAAAAAGCCGTTCTTCAATAGTGAATAATGGCTGTTTAACCGGGTTCCTTGCAACAGTTACAATTACTCCGTCGAATAGTTCGCATGTTCTTTTGACAATATCTATATGTCCGTTTGTTACCGGGTCAAAAGTTCCGGGATAAGTAGCAATTCGTTTCATATCAAAAAGTTTTGTACCGAGATAATTTTATCAATGATTTATACCAAATATAGCGAAAAGAGATTTAATTTCTTTTATTTGCCGTAGATGTTTAATTTAACCGTCAACAGAATCTGAATTTTTGAAATGTTCAAAACAAGTCTGAAATAAGATGAAACAGTTAGCTGCCTTTATCCTTTGTTTGTTTTTTTTGACTCTTACTTTTACATGCAGAGAGGATGTTGTTGCTCCCGGCAGCCCGGTTGGTCAAAAAAATACTCCTGTTAAAAATAAAAACAGTAAACTTTATACCTTCCTCATTGATGCAGAAAATTACACTGTAAAAATAAAGGATGATTTGGCTTTCCAGTCATCTGCTTTCAAAGTGAACTCCCGCTTGACATTTTACGAGTTTGGAAGCGTTAGGTTAAATCTAATTGCAGAGGACGGCAGCCAGGTTGTTACTCATCTATTTAATAGAGACGAAATGTTTGAATATATTTTAGGGTTCAATAATGTACCGGCAGCAATCGAAATTGAGTTCTTCGATTTTACAGGTATCTTTAATGTTGAAATTCATTCTATAATTTTAGGATAAAATTGTTGTAATTTGTACGTAAGTAAAATAAGTTTTTAGGATTGATCTATGAAAATGCTTTTAAGAATTTTTGTTCTGTTTTTTCTTTGTAATTTATTCCTATTCCCGCAGCAAGCGCAAGACTATTTCCCCCAGTCTTTAGGATATGTATGGAAATATAAACTGATACAGCTTGACACACTCAATAATCCGGTAAACTCATCAGCAAGTTACAAAATAGATTCATTAGCGGCGGAAGCCGTTTTTAATCAACTGCCGGCAAAATTTATCCTTTCAAAAGCCGGTCAGGCAGAGACAATAAAACAACAACCTTATATTGATACGAATTACATCAATTTGAACGGGAGCATTGCAAATCTTTATTTCAAAATGATGAGCTTTGATTCAATTCTTGCGAATTTCGATACTTCGGGTATGGGCTCATATATCACCGGTTTATTAAGTTTTTATAATACATTGCAATCCTTCGAAAACTGGTATGCGTATTACAAGTTCCAGCAAGCTGTAAATTCTGATTATACAATTTTTCAGTATGATTCAACTGTAACTGTTGATACTTTAACGCTTCCGTTGCGATTTGAAATTGAATGCAGAAGGTTAAATGACCAGTTTTTAGCAACTGAAATAGGTGAGTTTACATGTAAGAAGTTCGTTGAAACTGCAACTCTCTCATATCTTGTTAATCTTTTACCGCCGCCATTTCCGCCGATTGCAGTCCCCATAATTACAAGGAAAGATTCGGTATGGTTTGCTCCAGGTAATTGGATTGTAAAAAAACTTTCACCCAGTATGGTTGTAGATTTGTCATTACTAAATTACGGCACGTATACAATACCGGGATTGGAAGTAAATATAATTTCGGAAATCCCGATTATTGTTCCAGTTGAGTTAATCTCTTTTTCCGCATCAAGTGTTTCTACAGGTGTACTACTTGAGTGGGAAACAGCCACTGAGTTGAATAATCTCGGATTTGAAATTGAAAGAAGTAACGATAACAATAGTTTTGTAAGAGTTGGTTTTGTTAAAGGAAAAGGAACCACAACCGAAAAGAATGTTTACTCGCTAACGGATAAAACTGCTGAGAGCAAAAAATATTATTACAGGCTAAAGCAAATAGACTATGATGGCAAATACACTTTATCAAATTCTATTCAAATTGAACATACATCAATTCCTTTAAATTTTGAATTATCACAAAACTATCCTAACCCATTTAACCCTGTAACGACGATAAGGTTTTCTATACCGACCTCACCCGATACCCCTCTCCTTAGCAAGGAGAGGGGCAGGGGAGAGGTTGTTACTCTAAAAGTATACGACATGCTTGGCAGAGAAGTAGCAACT
>DAIRET010000048.1:8807-17917 GCA_036795455.1 Ignavibacteriaceae bacterium | reverse complement strand
CTTTATTCTTGAAGCCTAATCCCATATAGTAGTAAGGACCTCCTTTACCGATAGAATTCCTGTACTTCAAAGCATTTTCAGCAGCAGCAATTGATTTATCCCAATCACCGTTTTCGTTGTAAGCTCTTGAAAGTGCTAAATAAGCATTATCAAGGTTATTGTTTTCAACTGCTTTCTGTAAATATTCGATAGCTTTGCTCATATTTCCGTCGGACAACTGGTTGTTACCGAGTTTAAGATAAGAAAGCGCAATATTCTTCTTAATATCGTTCTTCGATTTCAAATCTTTTGAAATGTCTACTGCTTTTTGAAAGTTTGCTATTGCATCTTCCATCTGGTTCAAAGCATAATAACTTGAACCTAAAGCATTGTATGTGCCGTGAAAATTGTGATTAAGTTTCTCAGCTTCTTTAAGAACAGGAATAGATTCCTGGTTTTTACCGGCTTTCTTTAGTGCAATCCCTTTTTGATAATAGATTCTATAATCTGGAGCAATTTTTAACGCTTGATCATAGTTTGTAATAGCAGACTGGTAATCACCTGCTTTTAGTTTTTCGTTACCAGTATTGAAAAATTTAGCTGCTTCCGGGTTCATATCCTGAGCAATTAAGGATGTAACAGAAAACAGAGCAACAACTACAAAACCTAACAATTTCGGTAATTTAATCATTAGATGGTCCTTCTTTATGATTGATAGATGGTGCGGAAGGCGGGACTTGAACCCGCACGCCTCGCGGCGCCACCCCCTCAAGATGGTGTGTCTGCCAATTCCACCACTTCCGCAAAAAATCGAGTGCAAAATTAACCTTCAAGATTATTATATGCAAGGCTTAATGGAATCCGGCAAACATTTTATTGAATATTTCTTTTCCTTTTACGGTGTTTTTCAATCATATCTCGCAATTCTTCATTAAATCTCTTCTCAAATATCACATAGCGGGATACCTGTTCATAATTTAATAAACCGTACAATGAAGAAATGTAATCAGTTCTTAACAACGCCAATGCTTTCTCCGCACTTAATAACTCATCAGTAAGCTTTTTATATATTGCATCATCGGGCTTCTTACTGTTTGACAACTCTTCTTTTAATGCGGAATATAGACTGTCAACCTTTATTGTTAAACTTCTTCTTTTGGTATAATAATCCCGCCTCTGCAAAAAAAACTTCACTGAAGTAGATTCATCCATATTGAGTGTTTCAATAAGTTTCAATTTTTCCAACTGTTCAATTTTCCGCATTCCTTCCCCTCTTTTCTGGGGCAATAATTGAACGAAAGCGGCAAGAAAAACTACTGTTATTAATAGCATAAGGTTTTTCATTATATCCTCATAAAATTGTTTTTTGACTTAAATCGTTATAAATCTGTTCAACTTCTTTATCCGATAGTTCTTCTACCATCCGATAAACTTCCCCCGGATTTATAGAGATAAGCCTGTTAATTTGTGCTTCCGGGATATCTAATTGCTCCGTAATTCTTGAATTTATTAATTCAAGTTCTTCATCATCCAGATCGTAATGTTCTATTTTTCCTACATTGTTAACTGAATTTAATGAATATAGATTCAATTCTTCCAAACTGATTTCTCCGTTTTCAAATAGATTATTTGAATCGGAAAAGGGATTAACAAAAACTATAAATAGAATTGCGGCTGTAGCGATTCCTACTGCAATCTTATTGTAATAAAACGGTTTCTTTCTCTGTTCGTATTTCTCTCTAAACCTTGCCGATAGATTTGAAAAATATGCACTGTCAACTTCTATATTTTGAAGCGATTTAAGCTCTTCCATATTTCCTTTATATTTATTAAAAGATTCACGGAGTTCTTCATCTTTCGACAGCAGTTCTTCAAACTGTTTTCTTTCAGCTGAAGATAGCTGATTGTCGAGATACAAAAATAATTGTTTAATCTTTTCCATAATTTTTATTCATTAGTTCGTTTACTTTTACAAATGCATGGAAGTAATTAGCTTTTAATCCACCCACGCTTTTCCCAGTAATTTCCGATATTTCTTCGTAACTTAGACCGTCAAAATTGCGTAAAATAAAAATCTCTCGCTGTTTAGATGGCAGTTTCTGTAATACTTTATCGAGATATTCCATCTTTTCTTTCTGTTCCAACCGGGTTAGAATATCTGTTTCTTCATTAACAATTTCACCCGTTTGATCGTCAAAAGAAAACAACCTCTTTATTTTTTTCTTATTCAGAAAATTAATACTTCTTGTAGCTGTTATTCTATAAACCCAGGTATATAGTGAAGATTGAAATTTAAAGTTCTTCAGTTTTTCGTATAGAACAATAAGCACCTCCTGAACTACTTCGTCAGCGTCAAGGTGATTTCCGATCATTCTTCTTGCGTGCCAGTATATTTTTTGCTGGTATCTCCTCGCAATTTCATTAAATGATGCTTCATCACCTCCGGTAAATCTCTTAACGAGTTCAAAATCAGTCGGTTTTTCAATCATATTATATTTTAATATCAACCATTTGACAGGTCATCTTTCAAATTAGTTTAATTTTACCCTGCAAAAAATAAATGATTCGTTATTAAGAGACAAAGGCGATTTTAACAGATTGAAAATTATTTAAACCCTTTCAGATTACTTACTGTCCAATTGTCAGAATCAAAAATCAAGTGAAAGGATAAAAAATGAAACGCACAGTGCTATCCATAGCAATACTCGCATTAGCATTACTAATAACTTCAGAAACCGCATTTGCTCAAAGAATGCGAATGGAACAAAGGCTGGATTGTATCGCCGAACTTAATCTTACAGGTGCTCAAAAAGAGAAAATCGCTGACATAAGGACAAAACATGATAAGCAGATGATTGATTTGCGGGCAGACCTTCAAAAAAGTATTCTTGAAAAAAGAGAATATATGAGAAGTAAGAATATCGACAGGAAAAAATATTTACAGCTTGAAGATGATATTGACAAGCTCAGAAGTAAGATTAGAAATTCTGCATCCAATATGAAAATGGATATTTACGATGTTCTTGATGACACTCAAAAAACTATCTGGAGCGAACAGAACTGCAGGTACTACGGTAAAGACAGACCAAATAGACCGGGACGCTCATCCAGAGGCGGGTGGTGGAGATAAAACAAATCATGTTTATCTGATATTGAAAAAACCTTGAAGTAGAGTATTAACTTCAAGGTTTTTTTTAATTTGTTGTTCCAGCAGAAAGAGATTGAATCGAGTTTTTCGCTATTCCGGCTGCTTCTGAATCAGGATGTTTTTTGATTATTTCTTCCCAAATCTCTTTTGCTTTTTTATTATTTCCTCTTGCAGCTTCAATTGCACCAAGATTATAACGTGCAAGTAAATTCTCTTTATCGGTTTTTAAGATTTGGTTTGTTGTTTCTTCTGCTTTATCAATATCCCCTTTCGAGTAATAAAGAAAAGTTATTGCAAAAAGGACATCTATTCTTTTCGGATCAAGTTTTAGAATATGATTGTAATACATAATTGCTTCTTCGGGGAAATGTCCTGCAGCAAGTAAATCGGCATATTCACGAATTTTAGCAGTATCGGAAGGATTTTTATCAATTTCGTTTTTAAGTGCTTCCATCTGTTTTTTTACTTCAGCCATTACATTACTTTTGGAAGGAGAACTCATTTCCGGGTGCTTGAAGTTTCGATGGATATCATCATCAGGCATAGCAGAATGGTCGAATTCTTTCGCGCTTTCACCTTTTTTCTCATTGAAAGAAGTGAACAAAACAATAAGTAGAACTAAAACTACTACAAGCAGCGGGTAAAAAACAGCGGGAGAAAATTTCAACTTCATTTTACACCTAACAAAATATTAAAAATAAAAACAATTAGTTTTCAATCAATTGAAGAACTACTGAAGATAAACAGAATAATCCGGAGAAAAATTCATTCAATCTAATCCCGCATCTTTAATTAATCTGTGCTGACCTCTATTAATGTATTGTAGTGGGTCGTATTAACAACTTTCATATCTTCAATTTTATTAACGAGAATATCCATTCTCTCGTTTTCACCATCGTCGTAGTTATCAAATGCTTCTTTTGAAGCAAATAAGAAAACTTCTTCAAAGTTGTTGTTTTTCCCTTTTACTTCATAAACAGAATAACTCTCCAAACCTTCTGCTTTTACAAGTAATTTAAGTTCTTTAATAGACAATAAATATTCTTCCCTTTTTTCAGATTTAATTTCGTACTGAATAGTAAAAATAACCTTATTCATTTTTTCTCCAGTTGGTTTATAATTTGTTTGGTATCCTTACTTCACCCGTAAAATTCACTTTTGCAGGACCTGTAAGAGATAATTCTTTTACTTTTTGATTTTCGACTTTATAATCAACAACTAATTCCTCTCCACTGTATGTTACCAGGTGTACCGGGGGATTAATCCCATAATTAGTAAAACTGATTAGTGCGGCAGCAGTAGAACCTGTACCGCAAGCAAGCGTTTCATCCTCTACTCCTCTTTCGTAAGTCCGGATTATAACTTTACCATCAATAACTTGGATAAAATTAACGTTCGTTCCTACAGGAGCAAAATCGGGTGAGTAACGAATCTCTTTTCCAATATCGAATACGGGAAACTCTTTGATATCTGTATAGTTTGAATACGGATCCGAAGGTTCACGTAATACATCTTGAATGTTAATTACAACATGGGGAGAGCCAGTATCAACAAAATTGGCATTAATAAGTTGTTTGGCAGCTTTAATCTTGAAGTTGTATTTGAATTTTACCGGGGGATTTAGATCGAATTTGACAACCCCGTCTGCAAGTACTTCTCCGGAGTAAAAAGCATCGTTTACTTTAAATTTTGCTTTTGTTCCCGGAATTTTTTTAGTTAAATGTGCAAACTGAATAGCACACCTTGACCCGTTGCCGCAAAGTGAACCGAGAGAACCATCAGCATTATAGTACTCCATTTCAAAGTCGGCTGAATTACTTTTATAAACAAAGATCACCCCATCGCCGCCAATGCCTAATTTGCGGTTACAAAGGTTTCTTATTGCATCAGGTGTCAGTTCAAGCGAATCATAAACGTCTTTATCGAACACTATAAAGTCGTTCCCGGCACCATTCATTTTCGTAAAAGAATAGTTTTTCATTTGATATGCAATTTAGCTTAATCTCCCCTTCTTTTCAATAAAAATTTTATTAATGCCGGTTAAGATTCCAATTTTTTTTCTAATTATTTAACTCATGCAGTATGTTTCCGTTTATTCCGACAACTACAATTTTTAAAGGTATTTCTTTACCTGAATACTCAATCGCTTGTTGCGCTAACTGGAATAATCCATTACAGCAGGGAACCTGCATTACAGCAACTGTAATTGACTTAACTTCCGCATCATCAATCAACTTAATCATTTTATCCAAATAGACCTGCTTGTTCGTGTCCAATTTAGGGCAGGCGATTGCAATACTTTTTCCTTGCATAAAATCTTTATGAAAATCGGCATACGCAATAGGAACACAGTCCGCTGCCAGCAGTAAATCCGAGTTTTTATAGTAGGCGGCGTTAGGTGAAATAAGATGCATCTGAACAGGCCATTGAGTTAAATGAGAAACTCTTTTCCCGTTTTCTTTTTCAGGAAGTGAAGCACTCTCAAACGCAATCGCTTTTGAACCTGGACACCCGGAATGAGACTGTATTTCGACAGCAGATTCTTCCTTAATAGAAGGCAGTTTGATACCTCTTTTATCCAAAAAACCGACAGCTTGCCTGTAATACTCATCTTCATTATGTTCCAACAGATGAAGGAGATGTGCTTTAATTACATTTTCTCCTCCTTTAATAATATATTCCATTACTTTTTCTTCGTTATACGGTTCAGCTTCTCTCTCTTCAACTGTAATCGCCCCTGCATGACAATGACCAAGACATGCACCAAGTCCATCACAAAATAAATCACTAATTAATCTTGCTTTTCCATCTATTATTTGAATTGCACCCTCGGCACAAGCAGGCACACAATCACCACACCCATCACAAAGTACTTCATCAATTTTAATAATTTTTCTAATCATTTGTTTTCCTTTTATTTAATCAGATATTTTTATCTGATTAAATATAGTGAAAGAACCACACATCTCAAAGAGAAATCGGATTGAAGATGTTATTGGATAGTAAAACCTTGCAAACCGAAAGCTCGTCTTTCAATTTGCAAGGTAAATAAAATATCTCGTTTTAATTAATGGATTAGAATTCCGAGAATGAGATAAAGTAAAGCTGTTATTGCTCCCGCAGTAAGTGCGTAAGGAAGCTGGGTTTTAACGTGGTCTATATGATCGCTGGCAGATGCCATTGAAGAGATAATCGTTGTATCAGAAATCGGTGAACAATGATCACCAAATACGCCGCCGCCAAGTGCTGCAGCGATTGTAAGATAAACGTTGGCTTCAAGTGATTGTGCCATTGGAATTCCAATGGCAAGCATTATTGCAAACGTTCCCCATGAGGTTCCTGTAGAAAACGCGATAAAGCATGCCACTAAAAAAACTATAACAGGAACAAAGTTCGGAGATAGCCATTGCTTAGAAAGTTCAGCAGTGTACATCCCGGTTCCGAGTTCACGGCATACTGTACCGATAGCGAATGCAAGCATCATTAATAATGCAAGAGGAATTAACCCGCTTATTCCCTTAAATATCAAATCAATGGTCTCGGAAAATGTAAATATCTTTTGAGAAATGTAAAGAATACTACCGGCAATTATTGAAGCTAAAACGGAATATAAAACTGCCGTCGAACCGGAACCCTTTCCGATAGCGAAGAAGAGTTGTTCATACCAGGCAAAAGATGAGATATTTTCGACTTGAGACCAGCCAGTATATAAAAGCATGAGCGGCATCATTCCAACCATTACTGCAATCGGGATTATCATATTAATCGCTTTTTCTTTTACGCCTTCTTTCATCTCCATTGCAACTACATCTGACGAAATTAAAGGAACTGCCCCGTCCCGGATAACTTTCCCCTCTTTCTTTGCTCTTTCTTCCGCTTTCTTCATGGGACCGAAATCTTTTTGTGAAAAAATAATGAAAAGTACTGCAGCCATTGCTAACATCGGGTAAAAATTGAAAGGAAAGGCTTTTATCAATACTGCAAGCGGGTTGTCAAATCCTTGGGCGGCTATTAATCCCATTATATAAGCACCCCAGGCATTTAACGGAATAAGTATACAAGTGGGTGCAGAAATTGAATCCGCTATGTATGCAAGTTTTTCACGGGGAATTTTTAATTTATCGAAAATCGGGCGGAAGATAGCACCAACTGTTAAAACATTAATGCTTGATTCTACAAAGATTGATGTACCGGTAGCCCAGGCAAGTATCTGAACGATTTTCCTGCTTTTCCCTACTTTTTTATTTTCAAGATATGTAAGAAACCTGTTAATAACATTAACAAAACCGTTTACTCCCCCTGATTTTTGAATAAATGCTATCAAAGCACCTACGAGGCAACTGAACATAATTGTTCTTGTATTACTGCCGTCTTTGAACACGTCAACCAGTGCTTGAATTGTAGCATTACTTCCATCAATCAAGTTACCACCGCTTAAAATTACCCAACCGAGCCATATTCCGAATAGAAGGGAGACAAAAACCTGGCGGGTTTTTATTGCTAATATAATTGCTAATACCGGGGGTAATAACGACCAAAATCCGTAATGTTCCATTTAAAGCCTTTGTTTTTTTTCAACAACTAATTCAAAATAAATAAGAATTTTTAATTAGACAATCATTTTCGATACTATCATAAGAAACTGTATCGTTTATCCCTGCGTTTTAGTAATCCGTTAAAGCTTCAAAAAACTTTTGGTTATCCCCTTCTTTGATGTTATAAACCGGCGATTCTAAAACGCTCACCATTTCACTTTCAAATGCTTCTTTATCCACATAAGACGGTGTATAGTGGTAGTTCTCCAATTTGGGATAGAACGGATTAATTGTAACTGCCGACAATTCCGGTTTTTGTAAGTAAGTCAGATTAATTCCTGCATTGCTCATTCTTTCAAGCATAATCGAGATTAATGAAAAATCACCTGAAAGCAGAAGCATAATCGGTGAATGAATTATTAACTCTACTTTGCTCTCACCAATATTTTTCTTAATCTTTTTAATGATATCATTAAAATCCTGAACTGATAAAAGAGAAGAAATATAGAGAGCTTTAACGTCATTTGAAATTTGTGTTTCTATTGCGGGAGAATTATTCAGATCAAGATGAAGTTTTTTAATAATGGTTTTTCCATTCTCGACTTTGAAAAAAAACGAAATATTCGGATCAATATTTGTGTAATTTGTTAAGGGAAATGAGAAAATTTTTTCTATTAATAACATCTCGTTAGCGAGTTTTTTAATATTCACACTACGTGAAGCACCGGTTGTAAATACCAATTTATCAAGGATTGTCATCGGGGACATCCGGTTAAGAGAACCGTCAACTAACAGAACATCACAGCCGGCTTCTGTTTTAATCAATTCTATGATTTCTTTCAGTGCAACCATTCTATTAGGCCCGGCAAGAACTATCATCCCCGGTTTTGTTATTCTCACAATAAAAACTTTACCGAGTGGCGTATCCACCGATGTTTCGGCAATCAATTCATAATTAGCTTCGCTGTTTTTCAAACATTGTTCCGAAGTAGCAATTATTGTATCTTTTTCAAAGTAAAGCCGCGGTTTTGGAAGTAGCGTAATATTGTCAACTTCTTCACCGTCATAACCGATACCCGTGACAGCTAAATTACTCCCGCTGTTGTGGAATCCTTTCATCAAGAATGAAAGCGTAGTTGTTTTGCCGGTATTCTTCGCAGTACCAATTACACCTATTGTTCTCATTTTGTTTTTACGGTTCCGTTACCGAAAGTACCCGGGTAAGCACCGTCTTCTTTATTGCCAAGACATCCTTTATAAATTGCTTCAGTCAAGTCCGGTTTTGAGTTGACTTCTCTTAAAGTCCCTGTAATTTTATTAATAAGTTCTTCAGTAAAAAGTCCCGCTTGAGTTGTCGGTTCAAACTTCGCATTTCCAACAAACCTGAATGCATCTGTAATAGCACGGATAGTATCGATTCTTGATGTAATGCAGATCGGTCCTCTTGA
>DAIRET010000048.1:0-8707 GCA_036795455.1 Ignavibacteriaceae bacterium | reverse complement strand
CTGTAATAGCACGGATAGTATCGATTCTTGATGTAATGCAGATCGGTCCTCTTGAGTACGCTTCATCAGTTGATGCTACCGTAATTGCGTCAACATTTAATGAAGCCGCTAACGAAGCATGGTATGAATTTGCATTTGCGGATTGAACTCTTTCTTCTGATTGGGTCATAAATGCAATCGGTTCACCGGGCCAAATTGGTGAGTTAACAATCTCTTTTAAGGCAAGGATTTTTGCTGCATTGTAATCAATAAAGTTTTGGCTCATCATCCCATTTATAACAATATGAGGGCCATAGCAGAATAACGGTTTTAAAATCGGTTGTGCTCCAAGTTTTACTCCAAGCATAACGTTGATCAATAAACCGGCAAGTGATTTCCATGCCGGTACTCCACTCAATTCGTCATTCCCCGGAATATCAAAAGGCATTTTATATTTTGCTGCCAATCGAATTGCTTCAATTCCATCTACTGCAAGCCTCACAGGGTCTGTTCCGGCTCCTAGCGACCCGTAAACCAGATTGATCTTCGCAAGGTTCGCCCCTGCTTCACCAGCTAATAAAACTGTTTCCGGCGTATTCAAACCGCGGTGGGCACGAACCGTTAAAAGAGTACTTGGATCAAGGCTCTGCTTCATTAAACGGATGTTTTCAAACGAAGTAATTGTACCGTCGTTTTCGTGCGCCAAACATCCCTGCAATAGTCCTTCATATCTTGCTTCCCATGACGGATTAATAATGAGAAATCCGTCTATTCCGTATCTTTCACAAACTTTGGCATGCATTATATCCATTAAAGGACAACCGCTTCCGAGAAACTTGAATAGCAAAGGTTGTCCGTCATTATACTGAATCTTGACAGGATTAATCGGATGTGAGCCGTGAACAAAATTATTCAGATTATGGAGTTCCTTTTCGGAAACTTCTCTCACTCCTTTTGTAAAAACCTTCTTAGAATTACCATTAATAATTACGTCATCACAAAGTGCATAATACTTATCCAAAAGAGGTTTTCTTTGTTGATCATTACCGGCAGCAAGAATTTCCGCCTGAATTTTAGCTCTTTCAACACCGGGAGAAGTTTTATCCTCTGCCCATTTTAACAGTTTATCTGTAATGCTATCAAGTAATCTTCCAATTTCTTTGTTCTTGAATTCATAATCATATTTGGAAGCAATGTCTTTTTTAGTTCTATTTAATCCGGTAGCAGTAACAGAAATTTCCCGTCCTTCAATATAAGCGACGACTTCGTCAATTGTTGAGTGTTCCCCGAACCCTTTATCGAATCCAAGTTCGGCTGCTAATTCGGGTGTAATCGGTTTACCGCCTATTACAACTTTTGATTTTTCTCTTACTCCTGCAACATCAAGTAAATCAACAAATCGAGCAAGAAGTTCAGCGACACCGTATCCGAGAGTACGGCTAACAAGTATAAAATCGTATTCTCCTTCGGCAGCTATTTTAACAACTGCTTCGGGAGTAAGGTCGGGTGAAAGCAACACAGTATTATGACCGTGTTTATCGAGTTCACTCCGTATTATTTTAATTCCAACATCGTGTACCGGGTCAAAAGGAACACATAAAATTCTTTTAGGCATAATTAACTCGCTATGAAATTTTTTCCTTATTTAAATATGTATAGTTGTTTCCGGGTTTGTAAATATACTTTCTTAGGCGTACTCTGATCCCATAACCATCAAATTCCTGATACATAATGTCAATCTCACCGAGATTCATTTCCCGTCCTAACTGCATCGCATATTTTTTCCCTTCGTTTGCATCACTGCATACTATATAAGTTTCGATGTCGATTGCATCCATAATTCGTTCAAAAGCTGTGTCCATATCTTTCTCAACAAAAAATTAAAAAAAGCAGGGTTTGTTTATTCATATTCTCTCGATACACTCCAATACACCGGAATTACTTAAAACCAGCCAATACATTTTCCGGTTTCAAGGAACAGGCTGCATGAAAAATTCTTTTGCTTGAACTGCAAAACATTTCAGGCAGCCTTATAAATTGAGAAAATACGTTTAGTAAACTCCCCCTGCTACTTCATCTAAAGGAGGCACTATCTATTCGTAGATGCCTGCGTGTTCACATACTATTTCAATTAACATAACTAAACCGCGAACAACCATTCTTGCTTTTTCTTCGATAAGCTGTCCATTGCTGTCTGTTGTTCCCAAACCGGGAGAAATGAAAATATTCGCATCGTAAGCGATTGTAGGAATAATTCCCATCTGGCTCATTCCATCCTGGAATAGGTTAGAACCTGAATACATATCTTCGATAGAGAAAATCGGTATTCCAAGTTTTCCATCTTTCCAGCTGTTTTCATAGTTGATTTCAACTGCGCTGCAGTTATAGCTTTTTTCAAATAAGAAATGTTTACGGATTCTTTCATCTATTCTTGAGAATTCATCAACAACAACCTCATAAAGATCGTCAACCGGTTTGGTTAATAATTTCGGGTTATCTCTCAATACTCTCAATGCTGCCAATTGCCCGGTTAATCCTTCTTTGCCCGGATCTTGTGTAACATATGCCGCTTTTCCGTAAGAGTTTGTTGTTCCATAACGGTTACCATGATAGCCCAATGCTCTTCTTATAGGTACAAGAACATCTTCTTTACCAATAATCAATCCGCTTGTAGCAGAACCGGAAGCTTTATCCATACTGTAGATCATAACATCTGCGCCGACATTTTTAATGTTGGTACCGATAAATGGGATTCCCCATGCATTATCGATAATGTAAGGAACATCGTATTTATGAGCTAATTCTGCCAATCCTTTTTGAAGTAAAGGAGCACCGTTTTTATCTTTTTCTGCATAACCATAACCAGTTGTATCATACCCGAGAGAAGCAAAACCTGAAACGAGGTTTTCATTTCTTTTTGCAACTTCTTCAATTTTCTTTAATGATTCTTTTGCATTAACATTCTTCAATAAAGGAGTTGGATGATACTTGATTCCGTGAACCGGGTATTCTGCACCGGCTAAAGGAACAAGAACAGTGTCAAGATTATTCTGTCTTTTACCGTAAAAACCTAATTCGCCTGCTGTACAACCTCTATCGGCTAATATGTCTTTATATTTCGGCGGGAAAGGTCTGCCGTAAGATGCTTGATGGTGAATATGTCTTTCCATCGGAGCAATATATCTTGTTCTATAGCTGTCGCCTCTACCTTGATTTGGAGCAGTCATAAGTGTATCGATAGTAACCCAAAGACCACCTTCGCAGGTATTTACAGGTGCTGCATCGTAATCATCGCCGTAAACTTCTTTGATTACTTCTCTGATCTGGTCTACATAAACTGCAAGAGGAACTACTTTCTTCGATTCCTGAGCCATGAAATGCTCAATATCGTCTCTAAGAGGTGCAGGACAACCTGAGATAGCTCCGGTTAAACCGAAAGCACCTTTTAGTTCTGCAGGGATATTTAAACTTTCAGCAGCTTTTTTTGCATCGGCATAAATTTGCCCGGTTTTCTGCTGAAGTCTTTTATACATTTGAAATTTGAATTGTGGCTTTGCCATTATTTTTACTCCGTTTTTAGTTAATAATTATTTTAATTCTGTTTTATTTTTCAAAACCTTTAATGATCAATTCGTCATTATTCTTAATTCCGAGTTCTTTACCGGGTATTCTTTCTTTCATCAAGACAATTGTATTTTGATGGTTCGGCATATGCGTATCATCGTAACCGGCAATAGTACCGATCTCTTTCCCGTTCCATAGGACCTTATCGCCGGTAAGGATTACACCGCTGTTCAATAATTCTACGAAACCGATATAACAAATATTATCTACTTTGCTGCCCGGTAAAGCATTTTGTTCATCTGTTCCTATCAATTCAATAATTGTATTCTTAGGAAAAGCTCTTGAAATCGGCTGGATTAAGTTTAATCCCCTATTCTCCAATTTTCCATCCAGGACAACTACAAATTTTCCTTTGATATCAATCTTACTGTGATAAAAATTACTGCTAACAAGTTTTCTTACGTAGGGGTCTGACATGATTACACCAAACTTGAAACGAATGTTTCCAAATCACCATGTAGAAAATCAATTACCGGGACTTCAATCATAGTATAACAACCGGGACGTTGTTTCATTGTTGCCCTTGCTGCAGAAACCATCACCTGAGAAGTAAGCGCCGGGTTATTAATCTTCATTTCAAATTTCATAAATTGATTATGAGTTATTCCCGAAACTCCTTTTCTTTCCATCAAAACGCCATGCCCGACATCAATTAAGTCGTTAACTTTCGGCACTTCAAATACATAAGTTCTGTCTTTAATAAAATAAGGATCGGTTTTTATTGCAATTTCTACATCTGCAAACTTTGCGTTCTCAAGAAGCTCCACATAAACCATTCTCCTGTGGATTCCCATTCCTGCTGGTACAGTAACAGATAAAGCATTCTTAACTCCGGGTATAGCTTTTACCGCGCATGTATGTCCCATTGACATTCCGGGACCGAAGTTTGTGTGTGTAATTCCTTTTGGTGCCATCGCAAGGAACCAGCCTCTTATTACAGAATCAATACCGGGGTCCCATCCGGCTGAAATAATAGATACAGTGTTGTTTTCTTTAGCAATTTTATCAAGGTGATTTCTTAAAGAAGGAATTTCGGTATGAATATCGAAACTATCTACAGTATTAATTCCGAGTTTAAGATACTCGGAAACTACATCTTTTACTTTTCTTGAAGGAGCGCAAACGAGCGCTACATCAACTTTATCAAGTTCTTTAATATCTGCAACAACTTTGGTTTCTCCGAACTTACAGCATTGTGCAGGATTCATTCCTGCTTTAATTTTTTCGCGGTTAAATAACTCAACAATTCCTACAAGTTCCATATCAGGTTCCTGGTTCAGAGCATCCATTGCCATACAACCAACGTTACCAAATCCTACTATAGCTACTTTAATTTTTTCCATAACACTCCTAAGAATTTACCTGTGATAATTCAATTTGATTTTTCATATAATCGCATAATGCCCGGCGGGCTGTTTCACTATGATTTTTAATTAATCTTTCCGCTTCATCAGCATCATGATTTTTTAATGCATCAAGTATACTGTAATGCTCTTCAACCGACTCTTCCAGATGTGATAATAGAGAAAGAAAGATAAAATTATACCTTAAAGTCTGGTTTCTTAATAGATTTATGGTTTTAATCAGTTTCCCGTTTCCGGAAGCATTATATATTTTTTGGTGAAAGCGCGCATTTATTTCAAGAAACAGTTTATAATCTCTTTCAGAGGACTGTGCAATCTCTTCCATCTTATCATTAAGCTCTGTCAGTGTTTCGATTTCCAGTTCAGAAATATTCTGAGCTGAAAGTCTTGCCGCCATTCCTTCTAAAGCACCTTTTATTACGTAAGTTTCTTCAGCATCTTTAAGCGATGTTTCAGTAACAAGAGCACCTTTCCGCGGAAATACTTTAACAAAACCTTCCGATTCCAACTGTAAAAAAGCTTCCCGAAGCGGTGTACGGCTTACTCCAAGAGTTTTTGCAACCTCAGGTTCCATTAGTCTTTCACCCGGTTTGATTTTCCCTTCAATTATGGAATCCCGGATAGAAGAAGCTATTCTGTCCCTTAATGGTTTCAGTTCTTCAAGGTTAAAATTGATATTTATTGGTTCTTTTTCTATCATTTTTTATGAATATTGTATATTGTATACATTATGCACGGCAAAAATAGTAGAAAATCTAATAAGAATCAATCCCTTTTGACAAAAAATTAGCGAAAAAAAAGTGTTTTGGAATGAGGTTTTACATCTTCAACTTAAAGATGCCGGTTGACTTGCGTTTATAATCGCCAGTCCAATTGAAGCGAGAACCGGTTATCGATATTGTTGTAGATTTCGGAATCACCAGAACTAAGCGATTTTAAATTCGGTTTGTACGTCTCCGAGTACTTCATGGAAATAGAGAGTTTTTTAATTGGAGTAATTCTAAGTAAAAAATAATACCTTATCCCTTCGCCATACATCGGCAGGTTACTTAACACCCCAGTTAAATCATTCTCAAATTCATAAACGGCTGAATTATAGGAATCGGTTTTGAAAAATATAATCCTTCCGTATACAGTAATGAGTTCAGAAAAAACTGCTCTAACATCCTGGTATGTTAAAAATCCTTTTTCGTAACCAGTTAATTCAATATCATAAAAAGAGAGTTCAAACCGGTTTTTTAATCTTACTGAACGGGATAAGTTGAAAATAAAATCCGCTCGAATATTTTCGCGGTTTCTTTCACTCAAAACAATTTTACTTCCGTCATCTACGTTTACTTCACGCAGTTCTTTTTTTGCTCTGAAATAAACTTCAGCTTGACGGGAAACCTTTGTAGTCAAATCGAAATAGTATTCATACCCTTTTGAAGGCATTGCAGTTCTTGAGAACGAAAACGGAAACTTAAACTGGTCGTAATAAAAACCGATTCTTCCGATGGGTGATTTCCAGATTATGCCGTTGTATAATCCGAATTCATTCTGTGTAACCCCGGCTCTTTCACCAAATGCCGAGCCATGAAGTGTAGTGAAGTTACTTGGGTAATTTCTAACCGAATTTACAAGAGTTAAAGAATTTGAAACTGCAAATTGAACTGTGTTAATTGAGGCTACCGATAAACCGTTATAAGCGAATTCACCTGTTATTTTCATAAAAGAATTTATATAACTGTATGCGGTTGAATAATAGTTAAAGTTCTTTCCTTCAAGGTCATAAATCGAACTCTTTTTAACAAAAGGATAATTGAACTCGGAATGGAAATAGAGTAATCCGATTGAAAAGTTCTTGAATATATTATAGTCCAATCTTCCACCGGCAAATAATTCTTCTCCTTTGTTTTTCCTATTGAGCTCTGTTTCTGTGCGGTGGTAACCATCAAGCGGGTTAGATGAAATGTATCCTGCAAATGAATCGATATTTGCGTCAAACTTATTCTTAGAATAAAATAACGACAAACGTAAACCGGAGTAATTAAAACTTGCTGCAACTCCTCTGAAAAAGCGGTTCTCATCTGTACTTCTGTATTGAATTAAGTTTTTATCCCTCCTTTGAAGAGGCGAAACAATATCCGCCCCCTTTGAAAAAGAATACGGAGACCACAATGCTAATCCCTGCCCAAACTCAACAAGATAATCACCGATAATTAACTTATCGAAGAAGAAAAGCTCGTTCAAAGCGAAACTGAATGAATAAAAATCGGTAAGCGATTTCTCTCCCGGGTCTTTATCGGCAACAAATGAAGCAGAGAATTTGTCTGAAAAATTGTAAACCAACCTTGAATAACTTCTGAATTTAGCACCTTCATATTTATTAACTAAAAATCCACGGCGCGTTTGCAAATCAGTTTGATACCTTGTACGCAGTTGAATTCTCGAATAATAAACGAAATCCTCGAAAGTAGAATATTCTCTCTTATAAGTTGATAAATCAACTTTATCTACCTTTAAAAATGGGATAATTCTCGGTACAAGATTCTTATCAAGTTTTTCCACCATGAACAGTTCTTGTACTGAATAGAAATTCCCATAAAAACTTCTGTGCTCAACTATTGCTGAAGCTGAGGCGAGGTCCATATACGGAACTGTGAGTAATTGACTAATATCAGCCGCATTAAGTTCAATTTGGTTATCAAGCATCTCTTCAATCCGGTCATAAAGTTCGGAGTTATCAGTTTCTTCATCTGTTTCTTCAAGAAGATTTTCAATAACTTCATCTTTGTCGATTAAAAGAGTATCGGTTTGTGCTAATTCTTTACCTTGAAATGCGAGGAAGATAATCAGGATAAAAAATAAATGCTTTATCATCATTTTACTGGATTAGTATATCTTCAGGTATTCACGAATTTTATTCCCCCTGTTGACTAATTCTTCAGATGAAAAAAGGAGTCCGAACTGATGCGTAAAACCTAATTCAGCATGATGAAAGACAGAGTAATCAAACTGAAAATAAGAATAGTTTATCCCTACCCCGGCACAATATCTATCCGGCTCCGTAGAAAATCCTGTTCTTATCCCGAAGAAATCAACTATATTATAAGCCACACCGAATTGCAAAGAAGGTTTATAATTAATCTCCTTTTCAACTGCTAAGTTTAAAGATAGATTATTAATCACATCATAACTAAAACCGGAATTAAGCAGTACCGGTATTTGATCTTTCTCTTTACCCCATGTAGCTCGATTAACATTTGACAATGCAAATCCCCATCGTAGTTCATCGAATATGTAAATAAGTCCGCCTAAATTTAATATGAAAGCATTGTCATCACCGTAACGTTTGATTGAAACAGTATGATAACCGACCGATAGCCCGATAAAATATTTATTCAGATATTTATAAGAATAGCCGAGAAGGAATTTGTTTTCGCGGTATAGTTCAAATCCATACGACATAGCACCGAATGCAAAGGAGCCGTATTCGGTAGGTTCGTGAAATGCAATAAACCCGTTCGCAAGTTCACTCACTCCGAAGGGTGAAGGAGAATAGAAAATTCCTAATTCCCGCCAGTTCAATTGGGATAAGCCAGCGGGATTCGTAAAAAGTGTGAATGCATCGTTGCTGAGAGCAACATCTGAATTTGCCATCCCGATCTGTTTTGCACCGGGATTAAACTGACAAAATGAGGAAGAAACGATTAAAAGAAATAATACCAGTATTTTCACAGTTGGAGTTTTCAATTTTG
>DAIRET010000047.1:0-17924 GCA_036795455.1 Ignavibacteriaceae bacterium | reverse complement strand
TAATTTGACGCAGCAAACCCTGTCCGACAAAATACGCATCGGTGAAGAACCTTTAAGCAATACTATCTACGGAGTTGACCTTAATACAAGTGCGGATTTACCTTTTGTTACTAAAGCGCTTGATAATATTATTTCGACCCGTGAAATGTCAACTCTTACATTTAGAGGTGAAGTTGCATACATGAATCCCGACCCGAACACAAAAAAGAGTACAATTGAATCGGACGGCGGGGAAAGCATTGCTTATATCGACGATTTTGAAGCCACAAAAACTATTAATCCAATCGGGATTTCTTACACAACATGGAAAGATTTAAGTGCCCCGAATAGACTATCGAGAATTACGAGAATACCATCACTCCCCGATTCTTTAACAATGCATTACAAGGGGAAGAGTTTTTGGTTTAATGTTCTCCCATCAAATGTTAATGTTAGACATATTTGGCCTGAAAAGAAAGTAGCCCAGGGTGATGAACAGGTTACCGTGCTTGATTATGTTTTCTTACCCAGTACACCGGGGACATACAATTACAAACCCGAATTAAATCATCCCGATTTAGCCTGGGGCGGAATGATGAAACTCCTCTCATCTGCTTCAAACAATCTTGAAGATCAGAATATTGAATTCATCGAGTTCTGGCTGCAAATACAGGATGCATTACCAGAGGCAAAGGTTTATATAGATTTAGGTAAAATTAGTGAAGACGTTATTCCTAACGGCAAGTTAGATACTGAAGATAAAAATTTCAACGATCTGATTGACGAAGGTGAAGACCTTGGTATTGACGGATTAACTGATCCGCAAGAAGCATTGTTGCTTGAACCCGGTGATACAAGAGCAGACCCATCCGGTGATAATTTCGCATACACTCCCCGTTCATCAAGTGAAATTGATATTTTTGATTATTACAACATTAACGGTACAGAAGGGAATGCCTCTTTGACAGACATAGGCAGGATACCGGATACAGAAGATTTAAACAGGAACGGCTCTGTTGATTTATTAAATTCATATTACCGTTATGAAATTCCCCTGCTGCCGGACTCACTTTTCAATTCTTACATTGCCGGCGGAGGTAGTAATGACTGGTATTTATACAGAATACCGTTAAAAGAATATAAAGACATGATCGGCTCGCCGAGTTTTTCAGACGTTGAATATATACGTTTTTTTGTAACCGGTTCGGATTCGATAGTTCATGTACGTCTTGCCGAGTTTAATCTTGTCGGTAATCAATGGAGAAAAAGAATTAAAGACGATGAAGTTCTTTCAATTTCTGTTGTTAATATAGAAGATAATCCTTATACCTATTCAAGTCCGCCCGGTGTCAGCCGCGAAAGAGACCGCAGCCGTGTCGACCAGGATGTATTACGCAATGAACAATCACTGAACCTTGTGTTAAATGGTTTAAAATACGGTGAATCGCGCGAAGCAATAAAAGTATTACCGAGATCGCTCGACGTTTTCAATTACAGCGAGATGAAGTTGTTCCTCCATGGAGATGAAAATACAAAAGGGCTTGATGTTTACTTCAGATTCGGTTCCGACACAAACAATTACTACGAATACAGGCAAAAATTAGTTGGAGATCCTACTAATGATGATTGGAACGAAGTTCGATTAATATTTTCACAGCTTACTGCGATTAAACAAAAACGCGACTCTGCAAACGTAGAATATGCAGATACAGTCTGGCTTAGTAATGGTGATTTCTATGTTTACAGGGTTAAAGGAAATCCGACTTTAACTTCAATCAGATTTCTTGGTATCGGTTTATACAACTATAAAGACCCTGTTTATCAAACACCTGTTTCGGGTGAAGTATGGGTAAATGAATTAAGAGTAATAGGAGCTGACGACACTCCCGGTTGGGCTTATAGCCTTTCTACTTCATTTAAATTGGCAGACCTTGTTACAATAAATTTTAATTTAAGTAAAACAGATCCGTACTTCCATAAACTTGCCGATAGGTTCGGCTCAAGGGTGGATTCCAGGAATTGGGGTCTTTCGGCGGATTTGAATGTGCTTAAAGTTTTACCTGTAAATCTACCCGGAAGCAATTTACGGTTGAATTATTCTCATACAGAAAGTATCGGTAAACCGTTGTATTTACCGGGAACCGATATAAAAGTTGATGAAGCTGCTGCAAGTTCTAAAACTAAAACACCGGAGCAGGTAAAACTTGAATCACAAACAGTTTCTTCTTCTGATACATGGACTGCATCCGGGATAAAACTTTTAATTCCTGTAAACCACTGGTTGATAAGAGATTCATTTAATAGTTTAACTTATTCATTCAACTATAACAAATCTTTCAGCAGAAGTCCCACAGTTGAATCGGCAAAAAATTGGCAGTGGCAGGCATCGGTTAATTATGCAGTTTCACTTAGCCCGGATTATCATTTTTATCCCGCAGATATACCGGTACTCGGTTCTGTTATCGGGTTACTATCCGATTATAGAAATGCAAAATTCTATTATACTCCGCAAACATTTACATGGAGTATTCAGGCTAAAAGATCGCGTTCAACAAATATAACAAGGGAAACTCAGAATAGTGCTTCAGCTACAACTATATCAAGAGATTTTACAGCTAACAGAAGTCTTGCTATAGGATGGAAATTTACGGAGGGAGGTTTCTTAAACCTTTCTACAAGCTACAATGTAGATGTTGCATCTTCGCTCACTTATCTTGAAACAGATTTATCGAATAATCAGCGGAGGGAAGGTGAAATTTGGCGGGATATTATCTCAAGCGGTTTCTTCGGAAAAGATTATTCTTACCAGCAGACCCTTGATTTTAGAACATCACCTAAACTTCCAACTTTGTGGGATATTAATAAAAACTTCACTATCCAGATGGGATATAATGTTAGATACCAATGGACCAACAATTTATCGCAAGAACAACTTGGCAGGTCTGCCAACTATTCTAACAGGTCGAATGTAAGTTTGACATTACGTTTAAAAGCGTTGATGGAACCGTTATTCAAAGAAGACCCTGCAGAAGCAGCCCAGCAACCGCCACCGCCTCCAAGAGATCGAGGCAGAGAACGGAGTTTCAGTGATGATCAACCTGAGAAAAAAGAGATGTCAATTGAGCCGGAAAAGAAAACGGGTCTCGATAGTTTATTAGCTGCCGAAGACTCTGTAAAAGCTATTGAGGATTCGTTGGCATTACTGCCTAAGAAACCATCGGCACTAAAGAACGCATTACTATTCTTGAGAACTATTGCTAAAACTTTGCTGTTCGATTACGAATCGATAACGGTCTCTTTTTCAAACGACAATTCATATTCTGCATCAGGATTGCAGGGAAACAAAACAGGGTTCTCCAACTTCTGGGGATTAAAAACAAATGTCGACAACGGACCGCCGAGATTATTTATGCTCGGTTTATCAAATGACCCCGGTTTAAGAGCTGCTGTTGAAACGGCTAATCTATCCGATAATTATACTCAAAAAAATCAAATTGATTTGAAAACTTCCCGTCCTTTATGGGAAGGAGCAAAGATTGATTTAACCTGGAAAGTCGGCTGGTCAATTAATAAAACAACACAATTAAAACCGAATGCTGATGGAACTACATCAATTACAAGTATGTCATCAACCGGTACACTTGATAGATCGTATTTGTCTTTTCCGCCTGTTTTCTTTTTATCTATGTTCAAGAGCGGTATAAAAAGAGTTCACGAATTGTATGATCCGCAAGCAGAAAACCCCGGCGAAAATTTATCGCAGGCATTTTCAAAAGGATTCGAGTCGCTTCCTTTACTTGAGAATCTCGGTTTCCTTAAGGAATTTGCTAAATATATTCCGCGTGCAAACTGGAGAATTACATGGGATGGTCTTGAAAAATTCGCATTGTTCAAATCATTCACTAAAAGAGTTAGTTTAGACCATGCATATAGTTCTAACTACACTGAAGGATGGCGATTAACGGCAGACGGTGAACAGGTTACGCAGTCGCAAAAAATTACTTACGGTTTTGCGCCTTTACTCGGATTGAATTTAACCCTTTTACCGTTATGGGATGGGAATTTCGGAGGAAGTGTAAAATATTCAGCACGCTCAGGTTTCGATCTTGGAATTACTACTAAGAATATAACCGAAACGTTCTCACGGGAAATAGGTGTTACTATCAATTACTCGAAAACCGGGTTTGATATACCTCTTTTCGGTGTAGCTCTTAAAAACGATATTGAATTCAGTTTCTCATATTCAAATACGAAAAATTCTACCGTTATTTATAATATGGCTGATTTCAATGAAGAAGGTACTCCGCAGGACGGAACCGTCAGAACTTCACTTGAGCCGAGAATAAAATATGTGATAAGTTCAAGGGTAACGCTTTCAATATTCTATAAACGTTCAACTATAACACCGGAAGGTGCTGCAAGAGTTTCTCCTACTACAACTACGGAAGCTGGACTTGATGTAAAGATTTCAATCCAGTAAAAGATGAGTACGGTTTTATTAATATTGTTACTATTAATATCGGCACTGCTGCTGACTTTGCTCTTCGTTTTAGAAACTTCTTTTACTGTATACGTCGGGTTTGCTGCGGTTTTTGTACTCCTTTTTTTTGTAATATTAAAACTGGTTGACAGCTACAAGATAAATAAACGGAAGATTATCTTTTCCTCATTCAACAAGATAGAAGAACTCGGCTGCTTCATCGAAACAAAACCCCGGTTTTATCCCGGTAATAAAAAAGTTGAACGTTCCGTTTTATTGATTCACGGTTTCTCTGCATCTGTAAATGAATTCAGCTTACTAACTGAAAGATTGATAAAAGAGAATATTCCCTTTTATGCACCAATGCTTACAGGATTCGGTTTAGATGATTATAATCTTCTGAAAAAAATCAGGGTGAAAGACTGGTTAAGAGATGTAGTTCACGGATACGAGTTCCTTTCCGGTTTTTCAGATAAAGTAAGTATAATCGGGCATTCAATGGGTGGGCTGCTTGCACTTTACATTGCGGCAACAAGAGAGATTGATAAATTAATTATAACGGCTCCTTATCTCGTTCATAACAGCAGTCATTCATTTATGAAGCATCTTTTACGATTCAAGCATGTAAAAGATTTTTTCCTTAGCATAAACCCTGTAATAAATAAGTTTTCAAGGGATCATTATAACAAACTGTATAAGTCTTCGGATAAACAGAATCATAGATTTGCAATACCTACATTCCCTTTAAGCAGTGTAGCCGCCTTGTGGGAACTGCAGGACATTGTGGATTATAAAAAACTAACATCGACAAAACCGCTTGTTTTAACTGGAAGAAAAGACAACACAATAACAAGTTCAACAATTCATAATTTGTTGAACAAGTATTCTATCCCCTATTCGTCAATTGAATTCAGCGATTCAGGGCATAATTTGCTTGAAGATAAAGAAAAGGATTCCGTTATTGAAGTTATTCTGAAAGAACTAAAAAGATAAACCGGTTCGGCAAGAAGACTTGGAATAGTATTAGTTTTTTTTCTAAATTGCAGCCGGTAGAAATAGTTTTTATAAAGCATTCTTTTGAGGGCCTCGATGGACGAAAAAACATATTATCACGAAATGTTATCAAATGGATTAACAAAGCTGAAAGAAATCAATTTACAGCTTCAACCGGTGCTGGAAGAGTATATGGAACTCCATTCAAAAGGGATTGTCCCTTGCGATGTACTTTCAAAGCTTTCAGAACCCATTAAAAATCTTGAAAAAGAAATAGTGGTAATAAACAAACTACTTAGAGATATTCAAGAAGATTGTAAAGACTACTACGAAGGATTAAAATAAACTAAAGAGGATTATTCACCCATTACTTTTATAATAACTCTTTTCCTTCTTTGCCCGTCAAATTCAGCATAATAGATTTCCTGCCAGGGACCAAGGTCAAGTCTGCCGTTTGTAACAGGAATAATAACCTGGTGATGAATCAATAAACTTTTCAGGTGAGCGTCTCCGTTATCTTCTCCCGTTTTATGATGACGGTAATTAGAGTTGTAAGGCGCAATTTTTTCTACCCATTCATCTATGTCCTGAATTAATCCGGATTCTGCATCATTAACATAAATAGCCGCAGTAATGTGCATTGCAGAAACAAGTATCATCCCTTCTTTAATATCACACTTCTTTAGAGCATCTTCAACCTGTCTTGTAATGTTAATGTATTCTCTTTTGTTTTCGGTATTAAACCACAAATAGTCGGTGTATGATTTCATCTGTCGCCTCTTTTATTACGGAATTCTAATTTGTGTTATTGCCAATTTAATAATTTCTTTTCAATATGCAAAGATTATTTGGTACGATGAAATAATCTTGAGAGATCGGAAACCTACTCAATACAGAGTTTGTTTTCAATTTATAGGAGTGAAAATGGAAAAGAAAAAAGTAATAATAATCGGAGCGGGATTCGGTGGTTTAACAGCCGCAAAGGAATTGAACACTACCGGTTTCGAGATTCTGTTAATCGATAGAACAAATCATCATTTATTTCAACCTCTTTTGTACCAGGTTGCTACTGCAGCCTTATCACCGGCGGATATTGCGGTTCCTATCCGTTACGTTTTTAGCAAACAAAAGAATGTAACGGTGCTGTTGGGAGAAGTTACAAATGTTGACCTTGATAAAAGAAAAGTATTCCTTGAGGATAAAGAATTCATATATGACTATCTAATTATTGCGACAGGTACAAGGCATTCTTATTTCGGTAATGAGAGATGGGAAAAGTACGCTCCCGGTTTGAAGACTCTTGATGATGCACTTAAAATAAGAGAGAATATCCTCTTTTCAATGGAGCAGGCGGAATTAATTGAAACCCCGGTCGAGAGAGAGAAATATCTAACTTTTGTTGTAATAGGTGGTGGTCCTACCGGTGTGGAAATGGCAGGCGCTATTGCCGAGATTTCTAAAGAAACAATAATAAAAGATTTCAGACGTATTAAACCCGAAGAGACTAAAGTAATTCTTATTGAAGCTGCTGATAAAATTCTGTTATCGTATTCGCAATACTTATCAACTTCAGCTCAAAGCACACTTGAGAAAATGGGAGTTGATGTAAAACTAAATGCAAAGGTAATTGATATCGATAAATATGGCGTTTATCTAATTGAGGGTTTTATTCCAACAACAAACGTTATTTGGGCTGCCGGAAATAATGCTTCTCCCCTGCTTAGAAGTCTAAATACAGAATTAGACCGGGCAGGAAGAGTAGTAACTGATTTCGATCTTTCCGTAAAAAGTTTTGACAATGTATTTGTTATAGGTGATGCTGCAAACTATAAAGATGAAAAAGGGAATACACTCCCCGGTGTAGCTCAAGTTGCTATGCAGCAAGGAAAATATATCGCCTCGAATATTTCCTCCGGAATTGAAAAGAGTAATCGAAAGCGGTTCAGGTATGTTGACAAAGGGAGCATGGCAACAATAGGTAAAGCTAAAGCCGTTGCCAATATATATGGATTTGAATTCAAAGGTTTTTTAGCATGGTTAATCTGGTCTTTTATCCATGTCCTATTTTTAATAAGTTTTAGGAACCGGTTGAAAGTAATGGCGGAATGGATTTGGTTTTATTTTAGTTCACGCCAGGGAATACGATTGATTACGAAAATGCGGAGCAACAAAAACAAAGAATTAGTAGCTGGAGAAAAATCAATAATACAAAAAATCGACAAACATTAGTCGATGCAATTAATGTGGTGAACAAACTCTCCAATACCAATTTAAGCATAAATAAATCAGATTAACCGAAGTAGTATTATAAAAAAACACCGGTTTATTAGCTCCCGGTGTTTTTCTTTTAACATATATTGATATTATACTTCTCACCTGTTTTTAGTTCTAATCAATGTTTCGGTGGTGGAATAGGCTTACTATCCGGCGGAGGTATTTCACCTTTTGGTGGCGGACTAAAAAACCTCTCTTTCATTCCATCTTCAAGTAGTTGGGAGAATTTATCAATCTGTTCTTCTGTCAGAATTTTACGCAGACTTAAGAAATGCTCGAACATATATCTCTCGAACTCTGTATTCAGTTCACCGATTTCGTTTACTGTTTTTTCAATTAATGCAGTATCAGGTTCCGATTTAAATGATTCATTCCTTAATTCTCCTCGTTTTTCATTTATCTTTTGATTAAAATCATGTATTGCGGCTTGATGCTCCGAACGAATTTCCTTAAATGATTCCTCTTGCTCTTCAGTCAATTTCATTTCCTGTTTAAGAAAATTCTCCATGTTTGGTGGTGGTCCCGGAGGATTAGGTATTAACGGCATCCCGGGCTTTCCAAACCAGAGTAGTGCAAGTGTTGTTAGGTTTAATGCGATAAGGATTACGATTATCCATATTAAAGTTTTTTGTTTAGTTAGTAAGTCCATATTTCTATTCCTTATTTTTAAAATTGTCAAGATATTCCGAGGTTGAACCCGGGGAGTACTCCAAAATCAGTGTGTCAATGTATTGTTCCCTCGTGGCGTAATTTTCTCCTTCATCTTGCAGAAATACAAAAAGAGAATAAAGATTAATAAGAATTAATAGACCAAAGAAAACAGGTCTAACGAAATCTATAAAAGAGCGGTTAGTTGTCCACGATGTTTTTTTTCCGCCGTTTTCAATACCGGCTTTAATTCTTGTATAAAGAAAAGGGTTCGGCTGTACATTTTTAATATTGTCCAGCAATTCGATTGTTTTTTGTACTTCTTTTTCTATTTGATGATTCTTATCCATACCTATACCTATCGGGTTATTTTACTTGATAGAATAAATAGTTTCATAAATGCTTCTTGTAATAGTTAAACAGTTTTTTCTGTAGATTCTTTTTTGCTCTAAAAATCAGTGATTCTATTGATGAAACCGTAGTTTCCATTATACCCGCAATTTCTTTATTGCTCATTTCATCGTATTTACTTAATGAAAAAGCAATTCTTTGATTCTCCGGCAGAGAGTCCATTGCATTCTGCAGGATTCTGAATCTTTCTTCGTTATCAATTGCAATCCCCGGCTGGTTGCTTTCCGGAGCGGGTATTTTATTATCCAATGTTTCATCTCCGAGTATGTTTGTTAAAAAAGTAAAACGCTTTTTCCGTTTCTGTGCTCTTAGATAATCTAATGATTTTGAAACTGCAATTTTATAAATCCAGGTAGAGA
Source organism: Ignavibacteriaceae bacterium (assembly GCA_036795455.1). Lineage (GTDB taxonomy): Bacteria > Bacteroidota > Ignavibacteria > Ignavibacteriales > Ignavibacteriaceae > DAIRET01. Next base: position 8,780 of record DAIRET010000047.1, on the reverse strand, counting down.
GTTTAGAATCGCCTCTAAACTGGTTAACGGATTGATAAACTTTAATAAACACGTCCTGGGTTAAATCTTCTGCGACATCAAAATTATTAACAATTCTAAAGCAAGTATTAATAACTTTGTTTTTATTAGCCTCGAATACTACCCTAAAAGCGTGCTCATCTTTTTCTTTTAATTTATGTATTAATTCTTCTTCGTGCATAAACAAAAATATTGCAATTTCTATTAACTATGACGACACTCATAAAAAAAACTTGTGCATGGGATTATTTAAATCAGGTGGGATTTGCTTAAAAGTCAAAGAATCCTATTTAGGATATTACAACAAATGATTAATAGGCTGGTTGAATGGATGATCGATAAAAATTTCACTTCTAGCTTCTCACCTCTAGCGTCTAGCGTCTAGCGTCTCACGTTTCACCTCAATTAGGATCAAATAGCTGTATGTCCGCAGGACTCCTTCGGAGGCTGTATGCTTGTATGATGATCGATAAAAATTTCACTTCTAGCTTCTCGCGTCTAGCGTCTCACGCCTGCCCCCCGCCAGATGGGGTTTCACGTCTCACGTCAATTAGGATTGATTAGCTGTATGCCTGCCCCTTTGGGGTCTGCCCCTGTAGGAGATTTTCGCATTACGAACTTCCCCGCTTCCTATCTTCCAATTTTCCCTAGAATTGTGAGGAAGAGACGAAGTGACAAAGAGATGAAGAGACTTAGGAGCTTAATATTTCCACTTCTCCGGCTGAAGAGACATATTTACCAATTTCCCAATAATGTTCTCATATTGTTGGAATAATTCATCATGTTCTTCTTTCTTGATATAATTGCATGCTAAAGAAAATTCTAGCCATACTTGCGATTCAGCTGCTTCAGCTTCTGAATCCGAAAGTTTTGAAACAAATGATTTCGGATATTTTCTTTTTCGAAATGCTTCCGCTAGATTCGCGCATACCGACCGAGAAGATCGTCTAATTTGATCTGATAGAGAAAACTTTTCTTCAATAGGAAATGATTTTGTAAGTTTAAATATATTCATTGATGTATTAAAAGCTAATTTATATGCTTCTAATTCTCTATGTGATCTAATTCTCATTTCATAATCCTTTACTCATTTGTTATAAAAATATAAATTATTAATGTAGATTTTAAGTTTCTCTTAGTCTCAAATTCACTTAGTCTCTAATCCCCTCAGTCTCAAATTCCCTTCTCATACTTCACGCTGCCCCCCGCTTCTCTATCTCACACTTACTCCGCCAATGTTTCAATGACAATCTCAGACATCGATTAGTTTTGTATCGTTAAATGGAATCATGTTTATTCCATTACTTCTTTTTTGCATAGACTCACCCCCATAAACCACATAACCGCCTTCAGATTGTGTCAACTTATTCCAAAACTGAATCCCTTTCAAAAAATCACTTACAACAGTCTGACCGGATTTAATTTCAATCGGTATTAATTTATCCCCAAATTCCAGTAGAAGATCAATCTCATTTCCTGTATTGTCCCTCCAAAAGAACAAATTGTTTTGTTTTCCCTTATTGTATCTTCTTTTTAAAAAATCAATAATCACATAATTTTCAAAAAGGCTACCACGCAATGGATGAAATGCCAACTGCTCAGCATTCTCAACCCCTAATAAAGATAGTGCGAGCCCTGTATCATAAAAATATAATTTTGACGTTTTAACAATTCGTTTATTAAAATTTTTGTGATAAGGACGCAGCCTGAAAACTATAAAACTTACTTCCAAAACCCCAAGCCAGGCTCCAATTGTTTTATTGTCTACCCCCACTTCCAATGCGAGGCTATTCATATTAAGTAGCTGTCCAATTCTTCCAGCACATAATCTTAGAAACCGCTCAAATAAATATAAGTTAGTTATATTTTTTATTAATCGAACATCACGTTCAACATAAGTTCTAATATAATTAGTATAATATTTATCGGGTGAAACATTCTCTCCGAAAAGAGCAGGATAACATCCTCTAAATAACATTTCGTTTATTCCGCTCCCTTTTTCGTTTATCTCTTCTGTTGTTAATGGAAGTAAAATTAAATATCCTACTCTTCCGGCTAAACTCTGTGAAATATTCTCCTGTAACAAAAAATTGTTCGACCCGGTTAATATAAACTGTCCGGTCTCCTTTTTAGAATCCAAAATTTCTTGTAGATATGAAAACAATTCCGGCACTCTTTGAACCTCATCGATAACCGCTCCGTCATAATAATTTGATAAAAATCCCCTTGGATCTTCAATTGCAAACCTTCGTATATCAGGGTTTTCAAGATTTACATAAGTTTTATTTTTGAAAACCTTAGTAACAAGAGTTGTTTTACCGGATTGCCGGGGCCCGATTACAGCAACACATTTGAATTGTCTCGCTAAATCTTTTAATTCTATTTCGGATTCTCGTTTTTTCATATTGCAAATTCACAATTACGGAATCAGATTCCAAAATTGTAAGAATATTTCCCTTTTACGCCTGGTTTTTAAGTAATTCTGATTTCGTACTATTTTATACTTTAATTAAAATGTTTCGAAATCCTTTTTCTTTTCCATTGAATAACTCCCTCTATTTTCCAAATAACCAAACCCCCTATCTTCCAATTTTCCCAACCTCCTCATCCCCCACGCTGCCCTCCGCGAATGTCGTAAGATATTTTGTTTTCTAATTTTTCCATATTTGTTTCTGCGGATTCTGCGTGAAATATTTCTCGCAGATTCAGCACCTGTCCCTCAGAAAGAGTTCTGTATTCTGGAATAGATAAAAAAACTTTTGTCTAAACTGAAAAAATTTATCACATTATATTTCTATTTTGCGGCAAAATTAGTGCGTTTCAGAAAGATAAACAACCTTTTCCCCCTTTTTCTTCAGTTTTTCAAGAAGCTCTAATATTAATGTTGTTTTTCCGACCTGCCTTGGACCAACAATGAGTGAAATCTCTTTTTTATTGAGATGGTCTTCTATTTCTTTGTAAAGTGCTCTTTTGATTTCCATTTTTTATTTAACCCGATAATTTCAATAATCAATTTAATATAATATCGTATGGAATCAATAAAATCATTCCATCACTCCCTACATCACTAACTCTCAAATTCCCTTCCAATCTTCCACCCCCCCCACCTTCCCCCGGAGGGGTCGGAACGGCACAGCCCCCTATGGGGACCCTTCGGGGGGGATTCTGCGAACAGGCCCCATACATTCATACACTCATACATTAATACTCCAGGGGCAGGCATCTTCCAAACTTCCCAATCCCGCATCTTCCAAACTTCCTGACCTCTGACTTCCGACCTCTGATTCTCTAGCTTAAACTTAACCCTAAGTCTCTAATTCACCCAGTCTCAATTTCCCTTCCAATCTTTCACCCTTGAACACCAGGAAAAGTAGGGTTTTTCGATTATCTTAATACCATTGATAAAAATTTCATCCCAACTATCCCTTGTTATAATCAGTCCGGTTTTCACGTTAAAGTGCTTAGCCGCAGCAATAAGATTGTCGATTTCCCGTTTCCTTGTTTTTTCATCTCTCATATTAAAGCAAACCTGAATTAAAGGAAAGGCATTTGGGGCATGTAATAAATCCGGTAAGACGAAATCAACTTCAAAACCACGTATATCTTTCCAGTATGCTATATTATCGTAACTTTTATGTAAAGTGTTAAAAACAAGATTTTCTAATAAACGTCCGTAATCCCCTTCTTTAATGAATGTTGTTGCAGTAAATAAGCCATTATCCAATAGGTAGAACTTACGCGGATATTGTAGTTGATCTTTTATAGAATAAGAGAATATCATTATACTTTTTCCGAAAAAAGCTTCCTCCATATAACTTAAGTATTCTATTAATGTGTTTTTTGATACTTTGAATCCGAGGGATTTAAGAAGATTCTGCATTTTTCCGAAGCTGAATAACGATCCGGTTTGGCGGCACAACATCTTTAAATAAATATCCATTACCTTAAATTGTCTTATCTCGTACCGCTCAATAATATCCGAGTAAAAAATAGTATTCATATACTCTTGTAGTATCCTATCCCGGAGGTGTTCATTTTCTGCCAGCACAACCTCTGGAAATCCGCCATATCTTAAATATTTATCGAATAAAAATATAATCTTATCTTTTTGTTCCGAATATCTTAAATCATTCAAATCCGGAACTGGTATGTTGTTAAACTTCAAATATTCGGTAAAACTTAACGGATTTACTTTACTCGACAACGTTCTGCCTCGTAAAGCTGTTGATATTTCCCGGCTTAATAATTTCGAATTTGAACCGGTGATAAAAATTTTTACTTTTTCAGTATCATATAAACGACGTACGGTTTTTTCCCAGCCGGGTAGGTTCTGTATCTCATCTAAGAATAAATATATTGGATAATTTTCATCGTATCGATAATTCTGCCGAAAAATATTCAATAAAACGGATAATTCTTTCCCTTCGAGCGGTGCTAATCTATCGTCTTCAAAATTGATATATATAATATTTGAAACCGGTATCTTCTTTTTGTAGGAATTGATTAATTGATAGAAAAGTGTACTCTTCCCCGATCTTCTTGCGCCTACCAAAACCGCTATTAAATTTGTATTAACTATTGAACTATCAAACTCCCTTTCAACATAAAACGGTAATTCATAGTCAAACCACCAGCGTAAATAAAACTTAATTTTTTCCATGATAAATTTAATTGTTGTTTGTATATAACGATACAAATATAGTATCGTTATATGTATTAAACAATACAAGCGTATACATAGTCGATAACATTAAGAAAGCTTCCCCCCCACTCCCGGAGGGACGATCCCCACACACAGGCCCCACACACAGGCCCCATACACTCATACATTAATACTCCAGGGGCAGGCATCTTCCAAACTTCCAATCCTTCCAATCCTCCCTATCCCATCTCCAGAAAATACTTCCACGCCTGCACAACCTTTATCCTCCTCTTCTTATTTTCATCGACAAACTCATTGTCATTTGTCAATATCAATCCTTCATCAACACCGAAATTCTCCATAAAATACTCCATAGATTCTATTTCCCGCTTTAAGGTCAATGGATTATCCGTTATATATGAAACGTTTATCAATTTATCCTTTTCCTCATTCGGTAAATAAAAATCTAATTCCCTCTTATCCGCCATGTAATATATTTGTTCGGTTTTTCTCCTTTTTTCCAAATAAACGATATTTTCCAGATTCCTACCTAAGTCTTCATTTAATGCGTAAAGCATACGTAAACTTGTATCTAATAAATAAACTTTTTTCGGCTTTCTATTCTGTACTCTAATATTTTCGGAGTAACTTTGCATAAAAAATACCGCATAAGCTTCCTCTAAATAGGAAGTGTATTCATATATAGAATTTCTGGAGATTGATAATCCTAAGGACTTAAAATCATTATAAATTTTATTAAAACTGATTAAATTGCCGTTATTCATAAAAAGAAACTTTACTAAATATTTTAACAAAAAAATATTTTCCGCCCTAAATCTTTCCGAGATATCTTTATATATTACCAAATCATTATATTCTTTAATAGCCTTATTTCTTTCGTTTTCCCCCATTTTCAAAAATTCCGGCAAACTGCCATTTTTTATGTATTTTTCAAATTCACTCTTTATTTCGCTTCTCGTCTTTTCCGAATAATAGTTTTTCCCTATTTTTTTATAACCCAATATTTCACTAAAACTAAAAGGGTATATTTCATAACTAATTGACCTGCCCCTCAATCCTGTTGCTATCTCTTTGCTTAATAATTTTGATGATGAGCCGGTTATTGTAATTTCATATTTGCCTGTATCATGCAATCTTCTTATATATTTTTCCCAGTTTTCTATTATCTGAACTTCATCAAAAAATAAATACAACTTTTCTTTTATATTTTCCGGATATAATTCAAAATATGCCTCCATAATTTCATCTAAATTCTCTAATTGTATCGGGAATAACCTGTCATCTTCAAAATTGATGTAAATTATCTTACTTTTCTCGATTGTTTTGCGCAACCCATTTATTCTGTTTAACATTATGGATGTCTTTCCGGTACGTCGAGCGCCTATCAAACAAACAACTCTATTTGTAGCGGTTTCTATTTTGATTTCCCTTTCAAAATATTCCGGTAATTCTTTTTCGATAAATTCAGCAATTATTCGCTTAAATATTTCTTTCATATCTGTACTCCTTTATAGATACAATATATCAATTTTTTGTACCTTTTCAAAGGTATAATATCTCCGTTCTCTTACCAGTATCAGTCAACCTTTCCCATTATTTTTAGCTCATTTAAAGCCAATCTTTCAATCTTCCAATATTCCCCCCAAAGGGGCAGGCCCCATACACTCATACATTAATACTCCAGGGGCAGGCATCTTCCAAACTTCCCAACTTCTCATACTCCACACTGCCCTCCGCGTATGTCGTAAGATATTTGATTCTCTAATTTTTCCATTTTTTTTCTGCGTCTATCTCCCAAAGGGACAGGTGCGGATTCCGCGAGAGAAAGTTTCTCGCAGATTTCGCTGAATTACGCAGATTAAAACTCATAAATTTTTTACTGATTGATTCTGGATTATTGATCATTGAACCAAGCATTTTCCCTGCTGACTTCCGACCTCCGACTTCTGATCCCCGATCTATGATTCTCTAACTTACACTTAACCCTAAGTCTCCAATTCACTCAGTCTCTTAGTCTCAAATTCCCTTCTCACCTTCCAAGTTAGAGTAAAATCTCTTCTAAGTTTTCGTTATGAACTATTTTAATTTCAGCTTCTTTGTAAGTTGCTAAAAACAACTTTGGAATTTTGACCTTTGTCTTTTTATTCCACTTAAATTCATAAGCTGTTATTTTATTGTCCAGCTCTTCTATCAGGTCAATCTCTTTCTGCTCTTTAGTACGCCAAAACCAGGTATTTGCCCAGGAGCCTGAATAATGCAGAAATTTTATCCGCTCGGAAATTACAAAATTCTCCCATAGTTGTCCTATATCCTGACGATTTTCAATTTGAGAATAATTTGCAATAACTGCATTTCTGATACCATTATCGTAAAAGTAGATCTTTTTACTGCTTTTCAACTCATTTCTTAAATTCCTGTTGAACGAACTCAATCTGAAAATGATAAAAGTCTTTTCAAGTAAATCAATATATTTTTCAACAGTTTTTGAATCTATACCGCAAATTTGTGCCAGCTCGTTATTAGAGACCTGAGAACCGACCTGGAGTGCAATTGCTTGTAATAGTTTCAATATTTTATCCGGCTTTTTTATTGTTTCCCACATTAAAATATCTTTATAAAGATAACTATCTGAAAGCTGTTTTAATATTTCTTTCTCATCACCCGGATTCATTACTACATCAGGATAATAACCAAAAACCATTCTATGCGGAATCATCCTCTTTTCATATAAAAGTCCTTTATGGTTCACCATTTCTCTAAAGGAGATTGGATACATCTTGTACTCCCATTTCCGTCCTGTTAAAGGTTCATTTACCTTGTCAGCAAGTTCAAATGAAGAACTTCCGGTAGCAATTAGTTGCACTTCGGGAATTGAATCAGTGATTAATTTCAGGCGTAAACCGATGTCGGCAATTCTCTGAGCCTCATCAATTACAACAATTTTCTTTGAACCGAATATTGCAGAAAGCCGTACGGCAGAAATGTTCTCGAACAATTTTTGAACATCCAGTTCATCGCCATTTAACCAGAGTAAATCTTCTCTGTTACTCAACATAGTATGTAGTAGAGTTGTCTTTCCTACCTGCCGGGCACCAAGTAGAATGATTGCTTTACTTTTAAACAATTTGGATTCAAGATTTTTTTGAATTTCTCGCTTAATCATATCAGATACTCTTAAAAAAGCAAATTATTTGGATTTAATTCCACGAAATATACAACTTTTTCGGAATTTAATAATGCATCTATCTAAAATTTTAACTTATACAACTCACCATCCGAATTTCACATCTCACGTCTCACAACCCATACCCCAGTGAAATGCCGAATGAATGATTCGCTCCGAGCATAAAACCCGGTGTCCTTTTAATATCTTCGTCGGTTATATTAGAATATTGATAAAACCCTTTTACAAAAAGATCGTGTATATATTCGTAGCTTACCTCAAAACCGAGATTAGTCTCATTCCTTCTTAGTCCATATAAGAACGGTTCACCCGGATCGGTATATTGCTTGGTTACCTCTTCGAAACCGCCGCGACGGATAAACTCACCCCACAATTTCATCTCCAAACCTCTAAGTATGCGGTAGTCTAACTGCAAAAAAAGCTGGTCTGCATTCTGCCCGATATAATGCCCTAAAAGATAATTCGAGTTTGTGTAGGTTTGCGTTTGCACAAAGTTAGAATAGACCCAGGGTAAGATTCTTGTATATTCAATTCGGGACATCAAGCTTGGAATTCCAATATCATAGAATGAAGTTCCGAACGTAAACCCAAATTGATTTCTGTCACTACTTCCTTTAAGTAGTTTATTTACCGATAACTCATCAATAAACAAAGTTGAATAAAATCTAATATTTTTATACTTGTAGTTTACATCGAAGAATAGTGAACCATTATTCCCGCTATTTCCACCGCCCCCACCTTCAAACATATGATCTACAGACCGGAAAAACAAAAATGGAATTAAATATCCCCAGTAAACCCCGACATCGCTATAAATTACAGTCTCACCCATTGATATAGAAAAACACTCCCAGGGTTTGATTTGTAAGGCATGCATAACAAAATATTTATCACGGTCGATTCTTCTATCCCGTC
>DAIRET010000237.1:0-3660 GCA_036795455.1 Ignavibacteriaceae bacterium | reverse complement strand
TACACCGCCTTCAAATAGTGGAAATAGAGGCTCATCCTCTGCTCCGAGTAGAAGCAGTGGTAGTAGCGGTGGAAGTAGTCGTGGCGGCAGTAGCGGAGATTCAGGTAGAAGGAGATAGCAATCATGAAGTCTTTCAAATTAATCTCATTAGGTTTGCTTTTTTTACTACCCGGTTGTTATACGGTAATATGGAATCCCAATATGGATTTTCCGACATCAGAGAATTATGAAACAACCGAGTATTATGACGATATATACTATGGCGACTTTTATTATTTTTACGAAACTCCATGGTGGCTATACATTACTCCTCCTGCGGTTAATGTAGGTGGTGGAGAACCTTCTTCACCAACCAAAGAAAGAGAAAGAGACGGAGACTCGCCAAGAAATCCTACTCCCGGAAGAGGACCAAGACCTGTTAGGGAACCGGTTACTGTCGCACCACCTGTTCTGGATTCCGGTTCAGGAACCGGAACTTCAAGCGGTTCATCAGATTCGGGTGGCTCTTCAACGTCAGCGACAAAAACAAGGGATGGAAGCAGTTCGTCAAGTTCTACAAATAGCAGCTCAAACAGAAACAGCGGCAGCAGTGAAAGAACCGGACGCAATAACAACAGCGAACGTTCTTCCGGAAGCGGTAGAAGATAAAAAATTGTTTATAATATTTTATTAAGAAAAGTGAGAAAAGAAGATGAAAAAGTTATATTTATCGATAGTATTCCTTCTTTTGACAGGACAAGTTTTTCCACAGGGAGTACCGGATGCGTTAAGATTAACTGAACCCGGATTGGGTGTTAGTGCAAGAGCACTCGGAATGGGAAATAGTTTTGTCGGACTTAGCGACGACGCTTCAGCTATGTATTTTAATCCTGCGGGACTCGGTTTAATTAAAAAGTTGGAAATTTCAGGCGGATTGGATTATTACAGGTTTAGTAATAACGCTACTTTCTTCAGGAACGAAACAGACTATTCTAATAGTTCGACACAACTGAACCAGATGAGTTTTGTCTTTCCTTTCCCTACTATGAGGGGCAGCCTTGTTTTCGGACTTTCTTATAATAACATTAAGAATTTTACAGGCGCTTTAAAGTTCGACGGGTTTAATCCCGGGAACAACTCAATGATACAAACGCTCGAAGATACAGATTACGATTTTGAGCATTATAGTATCCCTTTTGGGCTCTGGCTTAGTGATGATAACGGGAAAGTAAATACAATAAAAGGAAAACTGAACCAGAGTGGTGAAGTAATTCAATCGGGCAGCATTAACAACTGGGTTCTATCGTTAGCTACTGAAGTATACCCGAATCTTTTCATCGGCGGTAGTCTTAGCATTATCAGCGGAGAGTATAATTACTCAAGGGATTATTACGAAGATGATTACCAGGGTATTTATTCAAACGTGGAGACTGCACATGATCATCCTGAAAGCAAATCTTTCCAAACATTCTATATGAATTCAATGATAAATTGGGAATTAAGCGGATGGGATTTAAAAGTCGGTTTACTATACCAGCTAAAAAAACTCGGCAGGTTTGGTTTATCAATTCAATTCCCGAAAGATTATACAATTAAAGAAAAGTTCGATATTGACGCATACAGTGTCTTCGGTACTTCTCTCGGCAGAGTTGATCTTCCTTCTGATATTAGAAATAACAACAGCGACAAAGTTGAATACGATATCGTAACACCATTCGTACTATCAGGCGGAGGTTCTATCAATTTTAAAGGTTTAATCGCCTCGGCAGAAGTTTCACTAATAGACTATACACAAAGCGAGTTCAAAAACCCGAAAGGTATATCAGCCCAGTCAATTGCAAATATGAATAAAAGCATTAAAAATTCTTTAAGGGCAACCGCAAACTTCAACCTTGGTTTAGAGTATACAATTCCAACTGTCGGACTGCGCCTTAGAACAGGTTATATTTTACAACCTTCTCCTTATAAGGACGATCCTTCAGACTTTAATAAAAACTATATTACCGGTGGTGCCGGCTTCCTTATCGATGAAACAATTTCGGTTGATATAGGCTACGCTCACGGCTGGTGGAAGGATTATGGAGATAATTACGGGTACAATGTTTCAAGAACTCTTCAAAAAGTATCGGTAGATAAAATACTTCTTTCATTTTCCCATAGATTTTAAATTCTTGGAAAAACAGTAAAAAATCTTAATTTAAGCACCATTAATTTGGTGCTTTTTTTTTGAGGTGTTTATTAAAGGAATTGTTTTCAGAATAGAGAGTAAAGATATATACATTTTACCGGATAACTCCGATGAAGTTATCCGTGCATCTTTAAGAGGAAAATTCAAGAAGGATTTCCATCTTAAAAAAGATAAACAATATATTACCGATATTGTTGTTGTAGGAGACCGGGTCGGTTTTGAACTAAATAAAGATGGAACCGGTATTATTGAAAAAATCGATAAAAGGAAGAATTATCTCTCCAGGAAAGCTCCCCGGCTTAAAGGCGCCAGTTACCGCGGTGAAAGGTTGGAACAAATAATTGCCTCAAATATCGATAAATTAATCATTGTCGCTTCGGTTTATGACCCTTCTTTCAATAATAAAACAATTGATCGGTTCCTTGTTGCTGCAGAAAGCTCTTCAATTAAACCTGTAATTGTAATCAACAAAATCGACCTTGATGATGATAATAGAATAAAAGATTTTGCAAGCCTATACTCCGATATCGGCTATAGTACAATTCTTACAAGCTGTATTAACATGCAAAATATTGAAGAAGTAAAAAATTTGCTGGAAGGGAATGTTTCTATTTTATGGGGGCAATCCGGCGTCGGGAAATCATCATTGCTGAATCTGATTTATCCCGGCTTAAATCTTGAAACCGGCGAGGTTAGCGTTTCAACTTCAAAAGGGAAACACACAACTGTTACTGTTTCGATGCATAAAATTAACGAAGATACTTTTATTGTGGATACTCCCGGTATTAGGGAGATTGATCCCTATGGAATAAAGAAAGAAGACTTATCGCACTACTTTATCGACTTTCTGCCATTTATTAATAATTGCAAATACAATACATGTACTCATAACCACGAACCGCTTTGCGCTGTTGAAGAAGCCGTTATTAATGGGTTCATTTCGGAAGAGAGATACGATAGTTATCTCAGGTTACTTGATACAATTGAAGATGATATTTTATTTTAGTCGGGTTTAGAAGTGAGAATGAAAAATCAAGAAAGTAATGGGCAGACAACTTTAAAATAAAAAACCCGCATTCGGTTTTGCGGGTTATGGGGTGGGCAGGGACGGAATCGAACCGCCGACACAAGGATTTTCAGTCCTTTGCTCTACCTTGTTTTATAATGACTTATAGCTACATCAAGACTTTTTTGAACACTAATTGACCACTTTTAGAACTGTTAGGAGTTATTTTTTATGTTTCTTTCTAAAAGACCTAATGGTGTTTACTATATCTATTTTTTGAATTCATGCGGTAAACGTAATTCCGTCTCAACTAAATGTAAGATGAAATCGGATGCACTTAAATTTCTTTCTAATTTTTCTAAGGAATTGAAGCTTAGAGAAAAGAATTCTACTGTCCCTATAAATTTGTCTGATTTCTTTTTTGAGTATCTGAAATACTCTGAATCAATCCACAGCAAAAACACAATTTTATCTATTAAAAGTTATG